>NZ_JAWRYD010000300.1:0-269 GCF_046534765.1 Burkholderia sp. SIMBA_062 | reverse complement strand
CGCGGCGCGCCTTCGCATGAACGGGATCATCTTCGACTATCAACACACGCATCAGCGGTCATCCTCGTCATCGGCGGACGAGCGACCTGGCCGTCGTCGCTTCGCCGCGGGCACGACATCGTATGGGATACGTATGGGATACGAACGAATCATGCGCGTACGGTGCAGAGCCAAACAGCGCGCGCGTCCGCGCCCACGCTCATGGCGGTTCGCATTCGTCGCGCTACCTCGCGCGACCGGTAGGTACGGCGCGAATGGTCCAGCAGGCC
>NZ_JAWRYD010000299.1:0-269 GCF_046534765.1 Burkholderia sp. SIMBA_062 | reverse complement strand
GCCGCTGCCACCCAGCGCCGAACTGCAGTGGTGGTACCAGTACTACTTCGCCACCCCACGCGGCCAGGCTGGCTACGAGCAGAACCGCCATGCCTTCGCCAAACTGATCTGGCAAACCGCCTCGCCCAAGTGGGCTTTCGATGACGCCACGTTCGAGCGCAGCGCCCAGGCCCTGGATAACCCCGATCAAGTGGCGATTACCGTGCACAACTACCGCTGGCGGCTGGGGCTGGCCCAAGGCGAAACCCGCTATGACCCGCTGGAAGCCA
>NZ_JAWRYD010000108.1:0-527 GCF_046534765.1 Burkholderia sp. SIMBA_062 | reverse complement strand
CCGCACATCGCCGCGGCCGCCGCGCGCTGCAGCGGCGCGCCCTCGCGCTGCGTCGCACCCCAGCCGCCATAGCCGCCGTAAGCACGCACCGGCGACCAGTCCGGCATCGCCGGCGGAATCGGCATATCGTGCGACGCGAACGGCCCGGCACCCCACACGATCCGGCCGCCGACCACCGTCAGCAACGCCGTCGTATCGACGATATCGTCTTCCGCGCAGGTGAAGAAATCGCGGTCGGGGACCATCAGGTCCGCAAGCTGTCCGACCGCGATGCGGCCCTTCTTGCCCACTTCGTTCGAGAACCACGTCACGTACTCGGTCCACATGCGCAGCGCGGTTTCGCGATCGAGCAGGTTGCGCTGCGGATACAGGCGCATCCCGCCGACCGTCTTGCCCGTCACGAGCCACGCGAGCGACACCCACGGGTTGTACGACGCCACCCGCGTCGCGTCCGTGCCGGCCGACACCTTGATGCCCTTGGACAGCATCTTCGCGACCGGCGGCGTCGCCTCGGCCGCCTGCGCGCC
>NZ_JAWRYD010000298.1:0-269 GCF_046534765.1 Burkholderia sp. SIMBA_062 | reverse complement strand
AGCTGATGCAAATGGTATTTTAAAAACGATTAATTTTACTGATTATTCACTATTTCATGCACGTTTGGCAGGAGATCAAAGCCATACTAGCGGAGTTATCAGCACATTAGTTTTTACAACACCTCTGGCAACTTCACCTTACTATAGCTATAATACAACCACAGGTGTTCTCACTTTTAATCAGCCAGGAAATTACATCGTTACTTTGCAGGCAAGTTTTACCAATTTAGCATCAGCAGGAACACAGATTGTTTTAGGTGTACGCCCCG
>NZ_JAWRYD010000297.1:0-269 GCF_046534765.1 Burkholderia sp. SIMBA_062 | reverse complement strand
CATATCATTTATTTAAAAACATTCAACCATTTTGTGACGATGGTCACAAAGAAAATTATCATCAATCCCTTAATTTTGTTCCAATAAAAACAATATTTATGAGCAATACAATCCAAAATCCAGCAGAACAGTTTATCCAATACCTCAATGAAGAAAACTTTGAGAAAGCAGAAAGCTGCCTTGATCCTACGTTTACTTTCGCAGGAGTATTGGGAACAAGAGACGGAGCTTCAGTTTATATGAATGATATGAAGCAGATGAAGTTTAAA
>NZ_JAWRYD010000296.1:0-269 GCF_046534765.1 Burkholderia sp. SIMBA_062 | reverse complement strand
ATATCTAATTTTATATTCTCTACAATAATCTCCTTTAAAGATTTCATCGTGTAATAATTAAATTATCTTAAAATTCATTCACTTTGCTTTAACATTATCGAATATTCTTTAAAATAAAACTAATGCCCTAAGAGCACAAATCGATATAGAAAATTTCATGTACAAAAGTATTCGTTATATAAATTCATCTTTCAAAACCAGACTAACAATTACTAATACCCATTCTAACACTATCTATTATATGGCAATTTACCGCGTTTAAAAGTAAT
>NZ_JAWRYD010000295.1:0-269 GCF_046534765.1 Burkholderia sp. SIMBA_062 | reverse complement strand
CGAGCGAGTCGAGCAGTTGTTCTTGCTGACGCAGGCGGCCTACAACCTTACGCGCATGCGAACGCTCGCGGCGAAAACGGCATAGAGGCGAAAGTCGGCGAGGAAACGACATCGAATCGGCCCGAATTGAGGAAATCCAGCATCAAATCCCCCCCCCGAATCGGAGCAGAAACTCTTGGGAAAGCTACCGTCACGCCACGAGGGGGATACTTCAACAGCCTGCTAGTCTAGGGTTTTTTGCAGGAAGCGGGACATCGCTTGGTCCGCCG
>NZ_JAWRYD010000294.1:0-269 GCF_046534765.1 Burkholderia sp. SIMBA_062 | reverse complement strand
AAGGGGATGTTCTGTACAAAATACTTTTTTTATATTTTTGTAGTAACTCTGTTTCCACGTAACCCAATTCATCATTCAAATTATATCTCCGGTTTGAAAGTATGATTGTTTCAGTGTCCAAGTCAAAAGAGTTGATGAAAGAATCACTTTCGTACTTTATTGATCCGCCTAAATCTACAATCTGCAAGGGATAATCATGGAGCTCAGCCGCCTTATCCTCCAATATTTGTTTCAGGGGTTCCCTAACTCCCATGTAGTGAATTTTCACG
>NZ_JAWRYD010000293.1:0-269 GCF_046534765.1 Burkholderia sp. SIMBA_062 | reverse complement strand
CTTGCGCCATTGCTATCAGCTTGTCTTCGAAAGCACGCCATGAGCACCAGCACACTGCCGGCGCTACCCGGCGCAACAGTAGACCAGGCCATCGAATGGTCGATCCGTCTCACCTACAACCGGCCCGACCCTGCTACCCGGGCGGCCTTCCAGGCCTGGCTGGCGGATGACGAAACCCACCGGCTGGCCTGGGCGCGCATGCAGAGCCTGAGCGGGCACTTTGCCGGTGTGCCGAGCGGGCTGGCGCGCCAGGCGCTGGAAAAACTGCC
>NZ_JAWRYD010000292.1:0-269 GCF_046534765.1 Burkholderia sp. SIMBA_062 | reverse complement strand
AGATTGAGATTGTCTGTAAATAGAAAATTATTGTTTGTATATCCAAACATATATTTAAAAATCTTAATGTGAGAGGTATCCCAGTTTTCCATTGAATTATTTGCCAATAAAGAAAACGCATTGTAAAACATTAAGGTGGCATCAATAACGTTGGATAGATCAGGGGAATCAGTTGCTGTTATATCCAGAAGTCCGCATTGTGAAAATGCACTTTTCATGGAAGTCCATTGAATGTTTCCCCATTGCTCGATTTCAATAATTTTATCAGC
>NZ_JAWRYD010000291.1:0-269 GCF_046534765.1 Burkholderia sp. SIMBA_062 | reverse complement strand
ATGAGTTCCTTTACTACATCTTCTATATTTTTAGTTTCCTCTTTATCATTAAATAATATGTCATAAGAGAACAAAGGTTTTCTTATGACATATTTATCATAGGTCTCATACTTATTCATGCTATTTTGTGAAATTGCTCTTCCAACGGAGATTAGATTTTCAACAAAAATATCATATAAATTATAAATAAGACCAAATTCTTATGCGATCTGTAACTGATTTCTAACAAGATTAAAATAAGTAGATCTATTTTGCAATAAAAGCTCGTG
>NZ_JAWRYD010000290.1:0-269 GCF_046534765.1 Burkholderia sp. SIMBA_062 | reverse complement strand
ATTATCTCCCTCCACACTAGACAATTTATACTACCAGTACCGCTATGATGGCAAAAACAGGCTGGTTGAGAAGAAGCTTCCGGGAAAGGATTGGGAGTTTATGGTGTATGACAAGCAGGACAGAATTGTTTTAGTTCAGGATGGCAACCTGAGGACCATCAATACTAACTTTGGAGCCAAGGGCTGGATCTTTACCAAGTATGACAAGCTTGGAAGAACTGTATATACCGGCTTCTTTGCCAATACCGATAAAAGGCATGTAATACAGG
>NZ_JAWRYD010000289.1:0-270 GCF_046534765.1 Burkholderia sp. SIMBA_062 | reverse complement strand
CCGAACGACTGGGCGAGCGCAATGACGTACGGGAAAAGGCCCGTACCCGAGCTTGAGCCGGTTCGGTCAGACAGTCCTGACCCTGCGAAGCGCGACATCTCCCAAATCGATGGTGATGAAGGTGGCGAACCGCCCGGTTCAGCAAGCTCGGGAAACGCATCTCGTAGAAGATAGGGGCCAGTGGTACACATCAGTCGCGCACACCCACAGACCCTTTGGTCGTCGGACATGGCGACCAGATGAACGGTGTTGCCGCCGTCGAATTTATCC
>NZ_JAWRYD010000288.1:0-270 GCF_046534765.1 Burkholderia sp. SIMBA_062 | reverse complement strand
CCCCAGAAGCGGTAGCCGTCGCGATTCACGAGCGTCGTCACGTCCTGTTCGTTGAGGTAGCCCGCATCCGTTGCCGGGTCTTGCAGATCCCACGAAACGTCAGCCGTGATGCCGGTCGCGCCATTCACCACGACGTTGGACAGCGTCTTGTGCCAGCCGGTGTCATTGTCGATTTTCGCGCGCAGGCCCATCGCGAACGCCACGGCCGGATATTCGACATCGGCGTTGGCCGTGTCATCCCATGCCGTGAAATTCGGCCAGATCACCATC
>NZ_JAWRYD010000287.1:0-270 GCF_046534765.1 Burkholderia sp. SIMBA_062 | reverse complement strand
GGGTAGCTGCTATATTGCTCGACGCGTGATTCGGCGACCGAGCGCCCACGCCATTTCGTAATATTTCCATGTTCACTGCAGTAAGTTCGGTGAGGGCGCCCGTGGCGGGCCAAGCGCCCGCAATTATCCCCGAGCGACACGGAAATCAAAAGAAACATCGCGCGCCAAAGGTGGCGCGGTGAAAAGACGTAGGGAGACCGTGCGGTGCTCCCTTCGTTAGAGGAGCCTGCCCAAAGGATATTCGATCACCGGCGAACGCTGATACCTCAC
>NZ_JAWRYD010000106.1:0-547 GCF_046534765.1 Burkholderia sp. SIMBA_062 | reverse complement strand
CGATCGGCCCGCACGTTGCGGTTGCGAAACGTCTGGCGGCGAAAGGTGTTAAAATCAAACCGGGTATGGTTATCGGTTACATCGTTCTGCGTGGTGACGGTCCGATCTCTAACCGTGCGATCCTGGCGGAAGAATACGACCCGCGTAAACACAAATACGACGCGGAATACTACATCGAAAACCAGGTTCTGCCGGCGGTTCTGCGTATCCTGGAAGGTTTCGGTTACCGTAAAGAAGACCTGCGTTGGCAGAAAACCAAACAGACCGGTCTGACCTCTTGGCTGAACATCAAAAAATCTGGTACCGGTGGTGGTGGTGCGACCGTTAAATTCAAATACAAAGGTGAAGAAAAAGAAGTTGACATCTCTAAAATCAAAAAAGTTTGGCGTGTTGGTAAAATGATCTCTTTCACCTACGACGAAGGTGGTGGTAAAACCGGTCGTGGTGCGGTTTCTGAAAAAGACGCGCCGAAAGAACTGCTGCAGATGCTGGAAAAACAGAAAAAATGACTCGAGCACCACCACCACCACCACTGAGATCCGGCTGC
>NZ_JAWRYD010000286.1:0-270 GCF_046534765.1 Burkholderia sp. SIMBA_062 | reverse complement strand
CGACGATGCGCGGCAAGGTTTCGTAGGCGCACAACATGCCGTCGCGATCGAGCAGCGGCAAGCGCGCGAAATACACTTCGACGGAATCGGCCCGGTCCTGCGTGGCGCCGGACGACGCGCCCGAAGGCGTGCCGGCCACGGCACCCGAGGTGTGCTGGTCTGCGGTATTGAAGCTCATGGGTCCCCCGCGTGGCGCCACGTTTTTCGTCGCGCCCGTCTGGTCTCTCTTCGTTCGACTTCTTCTTGCTCGCCTGCGGACCGCGATGCGGC
>NZ_JAWRYD010000285.1:0-270 GCF_046534765.1 Burkholderia sp. SIMBA_062 | reverse complement strand
ACTGCCTCGCCGCGGCGCGGCCGACATGCCGCACGTCAAGCCGATCCATCTGCTGGTGGCGGCCTGCGTCGCCGCGTGGTCCGCCCATGGCCGCGCGACGACGCAGGCCGCCGCCGAAAGCACGCTCGCGCAAGTCGAGTTCGACGGCGCGTTCCTGCAGAGCCGCCTGGGCGAGCATGTCGACGTGTCGCGCTTCGCCCAGCGCAACGTGACGGCGCCCGGCGTGTACACCACCGACATCCATGTCGGTCCCGACTGGATCGGCCGCTA
>NZ_JAWRYD010000284.1:0-270 GCF_046534765.1 Burkholderia sp. SIMBA_062 | reverse complement strand
ACCGCTGGCGGTGACATTCCATGGCCGAAATAGGGGAAACAAGGACGCTGTAGGCTACTTCGCCAATACGCTCGCCGTGCCTTTTGATGCATGCGACGAAAGCGTGGAAGATTTTATCAAACGCACCGCTAAGCGGCTGGACGAGGCGTCAAGGGCCAGTCTAAATGCCGGTTATCCGGAATTGGCGGAGATAATGGCGCCGCAAGGATGGACACCTACGGTCCCGTCCAACGCTGTGATTTTGCAGCAGGATATGCCCGGCATGCCGAG
>NZ_JAWRYD010000283.1:0-270 GCF_046534765.1 Burkholderia sp. SIMBA_062 | reverse complement strand
CACGCGAGGTGGCCACCGGTCGCTGACTCGAATCCGCAGGAGTGTCGTATGTCCCGTGTCGCCGACGATGTAAGCAGTTCTATTAGCGAACGCGCCGTCGCGTCGGAAGACGATCCTTTGCTCACCGCGACGGAGTAGGTCGTGGACAGCCGATAGCGATCCGGCAGAAGGCCGACCAGAGTCAGGTGATTCGTGTATTTAATCTCGGTAGCCTGTGTAATACCGATAGCTCCCACACGAGCTTCCTCAGACAGAGCCCGCATTGCGGTC
>NZ_JAWRYD010000282.1:0-270 GCF_046534765.1 Burkholderia sp. SIMBA_062 | reverse complement strand
CGTGCCGCCTTGCAGCGCCGCGCTGGTGAGCGGCTGCGCGGCGGTGGTCGAGCCCGGCAGACCTTGCCAGGCCACCGTCATTTCGGTCGGATTGGTGCTCGACGGCTGCGTCGTCAGGTTGTAGTTCTGGCCGCTGACCACGAGCGGCTGGCCGTTGCCGAGGAACAGGCTGTAGCCGCTGCTGTTCTGTACGACCTGCACGCCCACGAGCTGCGACAGATTCGACACCGCGAGGTCGCGCTGGTCCAGGAGCTGGTTCGGCTGCTGGCC
>NZ_JAWRYD010000281.1:0-270 GCF_046534765.1 Burkholderia sp. SIMBA_062 | reverse complement strand
GAAATGACCTCTAAAGATAAATTTAAATCATTTGAAGAACTGAATACCAAATTTGGCCAGGTTATGGGTACCGCAGTTATGGGCGGTGCAGCAGCAACCGCAGCAAAAAAAGCAGATAAAGTTGCAGATGATCTGGATGCATTTAATGTTGATGATTTTAATACCAAAACCGAAGATGATTTTATGTCTTCAAGTAGCGGCTCTAGCTCAAGCGCAGATGATACCGATCTGGATGATCTGCTGAATGATCTGCTCGAGCACCACCACCAC
>NZ_JAWRYD010000011.1:0-247592 GCF_046534765.1 Burkholderia sp. SIMBA_062 | reverse complement strand
TGCACGTTCGCGGCTTCCGCGCCGAACAGCTGCTTCACACGATCGATCGCCAGCTGCTCGACCACGTCGACGTATTCGCAGCCGCCGTAGTAGCGCTTGCCCGGATAACCTTCCGCGTATTTGTTCGTGAGCTGCGAACCCTGGGCAGCCATCACGGCCGGGCTCGTGTAGTTTTCCGACGCGATCAACTCGATGTGATCTTCCTGGCGGCGGTTTTCCTGCTCGATCGCTGCAAAGAGTTCGGGATCGACGTTCGCAATGGTGCTTTGGGCTCTGTCAAACATACGGTTTCCGTTAAGTGTGTACAGGTTGACCGGTGCGGCCGAGTACATTGCGCTGCTGGTGGAACCAGCTCGACGTGGCGGAAGAATCCGTATGACGCGAGGCAGGACAGCCACCGGCGATGCACGCAACGGCGCACAACGGCTGCCCAGGCGAACGGCAAAAACGGCGCCCCGCGCTTCACGGTGGGATGCTCCACCTTGAACCCGAAGGGTTCTATCGCCAGTCACGCAGGGGTGATGAGCGCGTTAGTGTATTGGATGCGTCATGAATAGGCAACCGCACGGCAGCGGCCCCGAAATAATAAGGGCCGGACTCCGAGCACCCGTGCCGCCGCGCGTTCGCGCCTTGCCGCGATGCGGCAATCTCAGTACGCTTGCGCGATACTATCCGCTACTTTGTTACCGACCAGGAGCAGCAATGATCGTGTTCGTCACAGGGGCGTCCGCCGGCTTCGGCGCCGCCATCGCCCGTGCCTTCGTCAAGGGCGGCCACCGCGTCGTCGCAACCGCGCGCCGCAAGGATCGTCTCGATGCGCTCGCGGCCGAACTCGGCGACGCGCTGCTGCCGTTCGAGCTCGACGTGCGCGACCGCGCAGCCGTCGAAGCCGTGCCGGCCGGGCTTCCCGCCGAATTCGCCGCGCTCGACGTGCTCGTCAACAACGCCGGCCTCGCGCTTGGCGTCGAGCCGGCGCACAAGGCGAGCCTCGACGAGTGGCAGACCATGATCGACACGAACTGCTCGGGCCTCGTGACCGTCACCCACGCGTTGCTGCCCGGAATGATCGCCCGCGGCCGCGGGCACATCTTCAATCTCGGCTCGGTGGCCGGCACATATCCGTATCCGGGCGGGAACGTATACGGTGCGACGAAGGCTTTCGTCAGACAATTCAGCCTGAATCTGCGCGCCGATCTGATCGGCACGCCGTTGCGCGTGACGGACATCGAGCCGGGCCTGTGCGGCGGCACGGAATTCTCGAACATCCGCTTCCGTGGGGACGATGCGAAGGCGGCCAACGTCTACCAGAACGTCCAGCCGCTCACGGCCGAGGACATCGCCGACACGATCTACTGGATCGCGACGCGCCCTGCGCACGTCAACATCAACACGATCGAGATGATGCCGGTCGCCCAGGCCCCGGCCGGCCTCACGATCCATCGCGGCTGACCTGTCCGAACGCAGCCGCGGGCCCGCCTCCGGCCGGCCCGCGGCGTGCTGCGACGTACTACATTCCGTTACGAATCGGTTACGAATCCGGCCTTGGCCTTCCGGTAGAATGCGCGCCATGACTCAGCCTACCCGCTCCCCGGACGCGCCCTCCGGCTTCACCTGGCCGGTACGCGTGTACTACGAGGATACCGACGCAGGCGGCATCGTCTTCTATGCCAACTACCTGAAATTCTTCGAACGCGCCCGCACCGAATGGCTGCGCGCGTGCGGCATCGACCAGCGTCGGCTCGCAGACGACACGGGCGCGATCTTCATTGTCCGCAGTACGTCGCTCGACTACCGCGCGCCGGCGCGACTCGACGACGCGCTGACGGTCACGAGCCGGCCCGGACGCATCGGCCGCGCATCGGTGGAATTCACCCAGGAAGCCTGGCGTGGCGACACGCTGCTCGTCACAGGACACATTCGCCTCGGCTGCGTTGAGCGCACCGGCATCCGGCCCGCGGCGATCCCGCAGGTCGTGCTCGACGCGCTGCAACGCGGGCCCGTCACCGACGCCGGGCAAACTGTACTGTCAACGAAGCTCGCATGAGCCCCGTTTAGACAAAGCCTATGAACTTGCCTTCCTGAATCGATACTAAGCAAGGTTCGGCGCCAGGCCCGACCGGCGCGGCGCGCCGCACGCATACCGTGCGCCCTCGCCGGGCACCCCCGATGGGACGTTACTCAAACCTCTATGAACACTTCTCAAGACCTGTCGATCATTTCCCTCGTCCTCAACGCGAGCGTGCTGGCCCAGGCCGTGATGGGGCTGCTGTTGCTGCTGTCGCTGATGTCGTGGACCTTCATTTTCCGCAAGTGGTTCGCGATCCGCCGCGCACGCGCGCAGACCGAACGCTTCGAACGGGATTTCTGGTCGGGCGGCGACCTGCAGGCGCTGTATCAGAGCGCGGCCAACAACCGCCACACGATCGGCGCGCTCGAGCGGATCTTCGAATCGGGCATGCGTGAATTTTTGAAGGCGAAGGAAAAGCGCCTCACCGACCCGGGCCTCGTGCTCGACGGCGCGCGCCGCGCGATGCGCGCGTCGTTCCAGCGCGAAATGGACGTGCTCGAAGCGAACCTCGCGTTCCTCGCGTCGGTCGGCTCGGTCAGCCCGTACATCGGTCTGTTCGGCACCGTCTGGGGGATCATGAACTCGTTCCGCGGCCTCGCGAACGTGCAGCAGGCCACGCTCGCGAACGTCGCGCCGGGCATCGCCGAGGCGCTGGTCGCCACCGCGATCGGCCTGTTCGCCGCGATTCCGGCGGTGGTCGCGTACAACCGCTACGCGCACGACATCGACCGCCTCGCGATCCGCTTCGAGACCTTCATCGAAGAGTTCTCGAACATCCTGCAGCGTCAGGCCCAGTAAGGAGCACGCCATGGCAGGAAGTCCCATTCGATCCAGCATGCGCGGCGGCCGCTCGCGCCGCGCGATGGCCGACATCAACGTCGTGCCGTACATCGACGTGATGCTGGTGCTGCTCGTGATCTTCATGGTCACGGCACCGCTCGTCGCCCCGTCGATCATCAATCTGCCGACCGTCGGCAATGCGGCGCCACAGGAACAGACGCCGCCCGTCGTCGTCAACATCAAGGCCGACCGCACGATGAGCGTCAAGTACAAGGGCGATTCGGGCGCGACGCAGGAAGACACGATGACCAAGGCCGAGCTCGACAGCTTCATGTCGGCCCGGCAGGCCGATCATCCCGACCAGCCGGTCGTGATCGCGGCCGACAAGACCGTGCAGTACGATGCGGTCATGACCGTGATGTCGGATCTGAAGGCGCGCGGCGTCAAGCGCGTCGGCCTCCTCGTCAAATCGCAATGAACCGGCAGCAATCCACGCGCAGCAACGCGTACCCGTATCGGCCGCCTCGCGAGCGAGGCACCTGGCGCGCGTTCGCGCTCGCCGCGCTGATTCACGTGCTGCTCGCGCTGTTCCTCTATCACGGCGTGCAGTGGCAGAACAGCACGCCGGCCGGCGCCGAGGCCGAGCTGTGGACCGCGGTGCCCGACGTCCCCGCGCCGCGGCCCGTCGTCACGCCCATGCCGCCCGCGAAGCTCGCGCCGCCCCCTCCCCCGGTCCGGGACGAGCAGGCGGACATCGCGCTGCAGCAGAAAAAACGACAGCAGGAAGCGGCCGCGCGCGAAGCGCTGCTCGAGCAGCAGCGCCGCGCGCAGCAGTTGAAGGCCCAGCAGGACGAAGCCCGGCGCGAGCAGCTCGCAGCCCAGCAGGCCGCCGCGCTCGCCGCGCAGAAGGCCGCCGAACGCGAAAAGCAGAAGCAGTCGGACAAGCTCAAGCAACAACAGCTCGTGGAGCAGCAGAAGCTCGAACAGCAGAAGCTCCAGCAGCAGAAACTGCAGCAACAGAAGCAGGCGCAGCTGGAAGCGCAGGAGGCGGCGAAGGCCAAGGCCGACGCGGCCGCGAAGGCGAAGGCGGAAGCCCAGGCGAAGGCGAAGGCCGAAGCGGCTGCGCGCGCGAAGGCCGATGCGGCGGCGAAGGCGAAGCTCGACCGGGAACGGAATGCGCGACTCGCGCAGATGCAGGGCCTGGCGGGTGCCGGCGAAGGCGGCGGCCAAGGGCTTGCGAAAAGCGGCACCGGCACGGGTTCCGGCGGCAATGCCGCATCGCCCGGCTATGCCGACAAGGTGCGCCGCCGCGTGAAGCCGAACATCGTATGGGGCGGCGAGCGTGCGGGGCTCACGACGATCGTCAGGATCCGCTGTACGCCTTCGGGCGACCTGCTGAACGTCTCGGTCTCGCGGTCGAGCGGCAATTCGGGGTGGGATCAGGCGGTCGTCAATGCGATCGAGGCGTCCGTTCCGTTACCGCCCGATACTGACGGTCATACGCCGTCCAGCATTACGATTACCTTCAAGGCGGCGGAGTGAGCGCAAATGCGCTTACACTCCGTGCGTCGCTGCCGGACGGGAACGAATCGGGTATTTTTACTGTCTCTGCGGTTGCGCAGCGATCCAAGTCACATGGGAAGCAGAAGCATGAGATTGATGACGAAACTAGGTTTCAAGGCACTCGTGGCCTCGTGTCTGATTGCGGCCGGCGGCGCCGCTAACGCGCAGGTCAACGTGCTGATCACCGGCGTCGGTTCGACCCAGTTCCCCATCGCCACCGCGAACTTCGCGAACGAGGCGGGCCTGCCGCAGCAGGTCACGTCGATCGTCCGCGCGGACCTCGCGCGCAGCGGCAAATTCACCAATATCGATGCGGGCAGCACGCCCGTGCCCGAGACCGCTTCGGTGGATCTCGGCGCATGGAAGGCCAAGGGCGCGAACGCGTTCGTCGCCGGCAGCGTGAACCGCGAGGCGAACGGCCAGTACAAGGTGAACTTCATCCTGTACGACACCGTGAAGCAGCAAAGCCTCGGCGGCCTGTCGCTGACGGCCACCGACACGACGCTGCGCACGGCCGGCCACAAGATCGCCGACTACATCTACCAGAAACTGCTCGGCGTGCGCGGCGTGTTCGCCACGCGCCTGTCGTACGTGATCAAGACGGGCAACCGCTACCAGTTGCAGATCTCGGATTCGGACGGCCAGAACGCCCGCATCGCGCTGTCGAGCACCGAGCCGATCATCTCGCCGGCGTGGTCGCCGAGCGGCACGAAGGTCGCGTACGTGTCGTTCGAGCGCAAGAAGCCGATCGTCTACATCCACGACCTGCCGACCGGCCGCCGCTACATGGTCTCCGACCAGAAGGGCAACAACAGCGCGCCGGCGTGGTCGCCGGACAGCAACACGCTCGCCGTCGCGCTGTCGCTGACGGGCAATACGCAAATCTATACGGTCAATGCGAACGGCGGCGGCCTGCGTCGTCTCACGCAGAGCAGCTCGATCGACACCGAGCCGTACTACTCGCCGGACGGCCGCTGGATCTACTTCACGAGCGATCGCGGCGGTGCGCCGCAGATCTACCGGATGCCCGCGCAGGGTGAAAGCGCCGGCGCGGCACAACGCGTGACCTTCACCGGCAGCTACAATACGAGCCCGCGCATCAGCCCGGACGGCAAGCTGCTTGCTTACATCTCCCGCACGGGTGGGGGCTTCAAGCTGTACGTTCAGGATCTGCAAACCGGCGCGGCGAACGCGATCACGAATACCAATCGCGACGAATCGCCGAGCTTCGCGGCAAACGGCCAGTACCTTCTCTACGCTACCCAGTCGGGTGGTCGCAACGTGCTGGCAGCTGTGCCCTCCGACGGCAGCGCGCCGCCGCAAATCCTGTCCGTCCAGGGCGGCTCCGTTCGCGAGCCGTCGTGGGGGCCCTTCATGCAATGACCACAAGGAGTAACCATGATGTCGAATAAAGCTCGTCTGGCCCTGGCCGTGTTGATGATCAGTGCGCTCGCAGCGTGTAAGTCGGGCGTGAAGCTCGACGACAAGGCCAACGCTGGTGCGGTGAGCACGCAGCCGAGCGCCGACAACGTCGCGCAAGTGAACGTCGATCCGCTGAACGATCCGAACAGCCCGCTCGCGAAGCGCAGCATCTACTTCGACTTCGACAGCTATTCGGTGAAGGACGAGTACCAGCCGCTGATGCAGCAGCACGCTCAGTACCTGAAGAGCCACCCGCAGCGTCACGTGCTGATCCAGGGCAATACCGACGAACGCGGCACGAGCGAGTACAACCTCGCGCTGGGCCAGAAGCGTGCGGAAGCTGTCCGCCGCGCGATGGCACTCCTCGGCGTGAACGACTCGCAGATGGAAGCCGTGAGCCTCGGCAAGGAAAAGCCGCAAGCATCGGGCCACGACGAAGCATCGTGGGCGCAGAACCGTCGCGCCGACCTCGTCTACCAGCAGTAAGTAACGGAAGGGTTGCCGTATGACGCACTGTGTATCCTGGCTGCGCGTTGCCGCAGCACTCTGCGTCGTCGGCGCGGCGTGGTCGGCCGCGCCGGCGCACGCCGGCATGTTCGACGACAACGAGGCGCGCCGCGCCGTGCTCGATCTGCGCAGCAAGAGCGACAACCTGTCGAGCCAGTTGTCGGCCGCCCAGCGTACGATCCTCGATCAATCCGGCCGTATCGACCAGCTGAACCAGCAGGTCGCGACGTTGCGCGGCGAGAACGAGGATTTGACGAACCGGCTGACGACGCTCGAACGGCAGCAGAAGGAGTACTACCAAGATCTCGACACGCGACTCAAGAAGTTCGAGCCGCAACAGGCGACGATCGATGGTGTCGAAGGCACCGTGCAGCCGGGTGAAACGGATGCGCTCAGCGCGGCGCAGCAGCAATTCCGCAACGGCAACTTCAAGGCTGCCGCGGCATCGTTCCGCAGCTTCATCGCGAAGTATCCGCAGAGCCCGTACCAGCCGACCGCGCAGTACTGGCTCGGCAATGCGCAATACGCGCTGCGCGACTATCGCGGCTCGACCGCGACGTGGCAAGCGATCGTGAGCAAGTATCCGCAGCATCCGCGCGCGGCCGACGCGCTCGTTGCAATCGGCACGAACCAGCTCGAGCAAGGCCAGAAGGCGGCCGCGAAGAAAACGTTCGAGCAGGTCGTGTCGCAGTACGCCGGATCGAACGCTGCGCAAACCGCGCAGGGCAAGATCGAGAGCATCAAATAAATCAGCGTGCCAGGTTGTTGACTGACCTGAAATTCGCCGCTATAATTTTTTGCTCTTTAGGTCGTTGGGCGAGTTGTTAGCGCAACGGGCTGACAAGTTTCAAGAACGTGGGGTGGTAACTCAGTTGGTTAGAGTATCTGACTTTTAATCAGAGAGTCGAGGGTTCGAGTCCCTCCCACCCTACCAACTATCTTCGATAGTGCAATGAAAGCCTCCCTAGCGGAGGCTTTTTTGCGTCTGCTTTCTCCCACCCGCTGCGTGTGCCGTCACTCGTGAACCGACGGCGCGGAATCGGCGTCGGTGAAACGCGGCTTCGCATTCTGCATGTCGCGCGTATTCTTCTGCACGGCCACCGCACCGAACAACGCGAGCACGAACGACATCGCGTAGAAGCCCTTCTCGCTCAATTGCAGCGTCGCGTTGAAGAGGCCGACGACCAGCAGTGCGATCGCGAGCAACAGCGCAACCCAGCTCAGCCCGTAGTAGATGCCGGTGACCGGAATGCCTTCCGCTCGGTCGCGCACGCTCTTCTGCAGCGAGATCGCCGCATAGAGACCGAACGCGAGCACGGTGAAGTAGTAGCCCTTCTCGTTGAGCTGCATGCCGGCGTTCCACAGGCCGATCAGAAATGCCGCGAAACCGGCGATCAACGCGGCCCACGACGCCGCGACGAATGCGAACGACGGCTGCTGGATGGTGGTCTGGTTCATTGCTTTTGCCCTCTCATTCTTGTTGTTTCTTGTTCGGAATCGCTTTCGTTGGAATGCGTTTCGCGCATGGTAGCAGCTTTGCGGCGCCGCACGACGATCGCGCTTGCGGTCTCACGTGCGACGCTGCGCGCGCCGCCAGCGCCCCGGCGTCGTGCCGAGCACCGCGCGAAACGCCTTGCCGAACGCCGCCTCCGACTGATAGCCGACCGCCTGCCCGATCTCCGCCTGCCCGCGCTGCGTGTCCTGCAGCAGCGCGCACGCATGCATCATCCGGATCTGCGCGACGAACGCGCCGACGCTCATCCCGGCCTTCTCGCGGAAATGCCGCGCATAGGTCGCGCGCGACATCGCCGACGCCGCGCCGAGCGATTCGACCGTCCACGGTGTCGCCGGCGCCTGCAGCACGGCCTGGACCGACGGGCCGAGCCGCGCATCGGCCGCCAGCGCGAGCCAGCCGGCCGGCACGTGCGCATCGCGACCGTACGCGCGCAACGCATAGGCGAGCAGCGCCTGTCCGAGCGCGTTCACGATCGCACGCGCACCCGGCTGCGCATTCGATGCCTCCGCGCGCAGCACGCTCGTCAGCAGTTGCAGCGACGCAAGCCCCGACGACGCCTCTCGCAGCCCGACGTGCAGCACGCGCGGCAGCGTGCGCATCAGCAATTCACCGGCACCGCGTGCATAGACGAAGCGCCCGCAAAGCAGGTCGACGCCCGCCTCGCCCTCATCCGCGGGATCGCGGTTCGACTTGACCGGCAGCACCGCGCCGCCTGCCGCGCGCGGTTCGCGCAGCAACGCGACCGACCTGGCGCGGCCCCCGCCTCCATCCGACAAATCGTGCGCGTCGCCCGCGGGCAGCAGCACGAAGTCGCCGTCGACGAGCCGCAGGTCGCGCCCGTCCGCCGTGCGCAACCGGCACGTTCCGGACAGCAGCAGGTGAAACGCCGCCTCGCCGGGCGGCAGCGGGTCGTGCGGCATCGCGAACGGGCCGTCGAGCAGGCAGCGCACGTCGAGCTCGACATGGCTGCGGCCCAGCGACAACAGTTGACTCAACGCGTCCATGAGACGTCTGCGCTAAAAATTGACACTCTAGCGTATCGAAACTCTCAGTGCGAACGATCAGAATAAGCCCTGCATCGCCCGAGATCACGGCATCCGCCGACCGACCCACGACTTCTCGAAAGGACGCATCATGCTGAACTGGAACGAATACCGGAAGGAACTCTCGACGCGCATCGGCGACATCGCCAAGCTGTCGCCCGACACGCTGGCCGGCTACAAGGCGCTGTCCGGCGCGGGCGCCAAGACGGGCCATCTCGACGCGAAGACGCGCGAACTGATCGCGCTCGCGGTGGCCGTCACGACGCGCTGCGACGGCTGTATCGCGGTGCACACGGCCGAAGCCGCGAAGCATGGCGCGACCAAGGAGGAAGTGGCCGAAGCGCTTGGCGTCGCGATCGCGCTGAACGCGGGTGCGGCGCTCGTCTACTCGGCCCGCGTGATGGACGCGCTCGGCGACTGACGCGCGCATGAAGGATGCGGCGCCCGCCGCATCCTTCATGGCCGATCGACCGGCGCTGCCTGCCACCGGCGGATGCGCCGCGCTCGCGCATAACGGCGCCGCGAAGTCGGCTACCATGCGCGAAGACGCATCGCGAAGGAGCGCTCCATGTGCCGCTGGCTCGCTTATACGGGCAATCCGATCCATCTCGAGACCGTACTGTTTCGCGCGAAGCATTCGCTGATCGACCAGAGCCTGCATTCGGAGCTCGGCGCCACGACCACCAACGGCGACGGCTTCGGCATCGGCTGGTACGGCCACCCCGACGAACTGCCGTTTCGCTACCGCTCCGTGCATCCCGCCTGGAACGATCGCAACCTGCGCGAAGCCGCGCGTGCGATCCGCTCGCGGATGTTCGTTGCGCACATCCGCGCCGCGACCGATACCCCCGTCCAGGAAACCAACTGCCATCCGTTTCGCCACGGCCGCTGGCTGTTCGTGCACAACGGGCTGATCCGCGATTTCCACAAGCTGCGCCGCGACCTGACGATGAAAATCGACCCCGCGCTGTTCCCGACGCTCGAAGGCACGACCGACTCCGAGCTGATGTTTCGACTCGCGCTGACCTACGGCCTCGAACAGACGCCGCTGCCTGCGCTCGAGCGGATGGTCGGGGTGGTCGAGGAAACCGCCGCACGGTATCGCGTCGACGAGCCGCTCAACATGACGATCTGCGCGACGGACGGCGACCGGATCATCGCGGTGCGCTACTCGAGCGAACGGCAATCGCGCTCGCTGTTCCACACAACGTCGTTCAAGCACCTGCACGAACTCTATCCGCACAATCCGCGCATCGCAGAAGCGGGCGACGATGCGTTCATGGTCGTGTCGGAGCCGCTCGTCGACCTGCGCGGAGCCTGGGAGGAAGTGCCCGAAAGCACGGCGATCGTCGCGCAGGGCGCCGATGTGCAGCAGCGGCCGTTCAATCCGCGGCACAATTGATGTACCACCGGTTTCGGCAGCTCCAGCACGTTAAGATGCGCGGCGAACGTCGAACTGAAAAAGAACCGCCGAGTCGCGTTGATCGGGGCCGATTGCGGACCCGCGACTTTTCACCAAGTGAGCGCGATTGTCTTTACGATCGACCTCGCGTCAATATTACCGAACGACTTCGCATTTCCAAGACGCTCCGAAGTAAAACGAAGGAAATGCGGAACAACGACTGCAGCAACTTTCCCCCCAGTTCTTCCGATGTGCCGATATACAAACTTAATCGTCTTTCCATCTCGCACCGATCGCGTGGCCAAATTTCATAATTGATATGGCGCGGCCGGGCGCCCACGTGAAGGTCGTCGTCATTCCTCTAATAAATCGGATACGGACTGATAAACCGGCTGATTGCCCATAGCGCGAATGACGACAAGGCTGCGAGGGCAACCGAGAGCGGTCGAGGCTTTACTCGGCTTCATTTCAATCCAGCTCGCGTTTTATTTCAAATTATTACCAGCAGCCGGCTCAATTCCAACAGCGCTATCCGACGACGACGTATGCGCGTTGCGTTTATTCCAAAATAAAGGAAGCAAGTTACAAATCCCGAAAAAGACGTTATAATCGCCCAATCAAACGAGCCGGACATCGACTCAAAATAAAGTCACTCCTCGATTCCCGGCACAATCGGCACCGAGGTGACTCACGCTCTTAAGCACCCTCCTCCCATCAAACTGTCGGGCAGTCAATCCGCGCGTTCCGGTATGAAACAGAATCAAGCTTTTGTGGTATGGCTGACTGGCGTCTCCGGTGCCGGCAAATCCACGCTCGCGAATCTACTGAAGCAGCAACTCGATGCCCGCGGGCTCCGCACGTATTTGCTGGATGGCGATACGCTCCGTGAAGGGCTGAATCAGGATCTCGGGTTTAGCGATGCCGATCGTCGCGAAAACGTCCGGCGGACGGCCGAAGTTGCCCGTTTGATGATGGATGCCGGCTTCATCGTGATCGCTGCCCTGATTTCGCCTTTCCTGGACGCGCGCACTAAAGCTCGCGCGCGCTTTGCGCCCGGCACGTTTATCGAAGTCTTCGTCGACGTTGCGTTGGAGGTAGCTGAGGCGCGCGATCCCAAGGGGCTGTATATGCTGGCGAGGCAGGGAGCCATCCCGCAATTCACCGGCATCGGCTCCGCCTATGAGAACCCGTTGTCCCCTGAAGTGCACGTTCGGACAGCGGAAACGAGCCCAGCGGAATGCATCGCTACGATCATGCAGAAATTGCCCCTGGATACCGACGTCGGCCCGCTGCAGTCTCCCCTCGTTCAACAATCGTCAGGCCAGCATTCCAGCGAGCCGTAATGAGGCGATCGGCCCCGCGGAAGTGCGGTCAACTACGGTGCTCGAATCGCATCCTGATCGAAAGAGCCCGCCCGGCAACCGGGGCGATCGAGCGCGATGCCTCGGCACCGCGGTAAAACCAAGTCGTTCGTAAAGGCTGCGGGCGCGCTCGTTGCGGGTCAGCACGTTGAACACGATGTCGCGACTGCCGTCGTCCGGCAGCGCGCCGGTATCGAGCGCATCGCGAAACAATGCGGTAAACACACCGGTACTGCACTGGCGCTGTCGGTCGCGCAATGCGCGACGAGCATCTGCGAACGCTTCGGCGCCGGATCTCCGTCTCGAGCACTAGTCCGCGCAGCAACTGACCGATCGTGCGGCGCACGCCGAAAAAGCGCGCCACGCCCACGCGACGGGAACATCATCGAACCTCGTCCGGCGTCCGTCATGGATCGCCATCACGGCAAGCACGGTGCCGTCGGCACCGACCGCGACGTGATGCCGGCGCCACGAAAATCTGCCATGACGCGACCGGAACGCCTGTTGCAGGAATGCGATGCAGCGTGCGTCGCTTTCCCCAAGGAAGAAACCGAATTCGCCGACGCCCGATGCGAACACGAGCGGCGCGCATGCCGCGCGAAACGACATCGACGCACCGGCTCGCGGCACGCCGAACGACGACGCGAGCGCCCCGGCCGGCATCATGCCGCGCGCCCCGCCAAGCGGGCCAGTGCGGCGACCGTCCGGCTGATCTGCTCCGGCTCGTGCGTCGAACAGATGAAGAAACGCAGGCGCGCGGCCTTCCTCTCGACGGCCGGATAGAAGATCAGTTGCACGTTGATCCCTTCGTCGTACATCGCGTTCGCCCACTGCGCAGCCTTCAGCGAACTACCGGTGATCACCGGCACGACCGCATACCCGGCGCTCGTGCCCGTGTTCAACCCGGCGGCGCGCGCCTCGGTCAGGAATTACCGGCCGCGCGCCTGCAGTTGCGCAACCCGCTCCGGTTGGGCCTCAGGCGCTCGAGCGCGGCCAGCGACGCTTCGGCGAGCGTCGGCGCGAGTCCGACGCTGTAGAGAAAGCCCGGCGCCAGGAGGCGCAGCATGTCCACGAGCGGCTCACAGCCTGGACCAGCGAATGGAGACGGCAAGCCCACCCGATGTTCGGCGAAGTTGCCAGAGCAGACCGGCTCGGCTATAAACAGTGCGACCTTTCCCGAGAGGAGTATCCCGTCCCCTCTCACCACGGAGCCCCCATGCCGAACCGGGAAACGGCCCAACAATTCCTGATGACCCACGGCCTCGACCTCGGCCTTAACCTCCTCGCCGCGATCGTCCTGTGGTTCATCGGCCGCTGGGCGATTTGCATCGGCACCCGCCTGCTCGGCAAGGTCGTGCGACGCAGCGGCAAGGTCGACCCGACGCTCTCCGATTACCTGACCTCGGTGGTCGGCGTGCTGCTGACGATCCTGCTGATCCTTGCGATCCTGCAGATCTTCGGCGTGCAGACCACGTCGTTCGCCGCACTGCTCGCCGGCCTCGGCCTCGCGATCGGCACCGCCTGGGGCGGCCCGCTCGCCCATTTCGCCGCCGGCGTGTTCATGCAGGTGCTGCGTCCGCTCAAGATCGGCGACGTGATCAGCGCGGGCGGCGTCACGGGCACGGTGAAGGAACTCGGCCTGTTCGGCACGGCGATCATCACCGCCGACAACATCGTGACGATCGTCGACAACAACAAGATCTTCTCGGACAACATCGGAACTACAGCGCGACGCCGCATCGCCGCGTCGACCTGACCGCGAAGATCGCGAACGGCGTCGATGCGCTCGACGCGATCAACCGCCTGAAGACGCAGATCCAGGTGATCCCTAACGTGCTGAAGGTGCCGGCGCCGGACCTCGGCGTGCTGCCGTTCACGCCAGAAGGCCCGCTGCTGTTCGTACGCGCGTCGACGCAGCCGGAGAACTACTGGCAGGTGTACTGCGATACCACCGCGTGATCCTCGAGACATTCCGCGACGCGCAATACCCCACGCCCGAAACGCCGCTCTCGCATCGCAATACCTGAACCGCACGGACGAAAAAAAGCGTGGCAGCCGCCACGCTTTTCACTCCGCCGAAGAGAAATGCGCCGGCTCAGCGCCCGCCCGTCTTCGGCGCGTCGCCCGAGTCCCGCCCGCGCACCAGCTTCCACAACGCGCCAAGCGCGATCGGCACGATCGCCGCGCCGATCCCCACCAGCACGATCACGTTCAGATACTGGCGGATGAACGGGATATTGCCGAAGAAGTAACCGAGCAGCACCAGCAGCAGCACCCAGACCAGCGCGCCGACCACGTTGAACAACTGGAAGCGTGCGAAGCTCATCGACGACGCCCCGGCGACGAACGGCGCGAACGTGCGCACGACCGGGATGAAGCGCGCGAGCACGATCGTCTTGCCGCCGTGCTTGTCGTAGAACGCGTGGGTCTTCTGCAGCGCGGCACGGTCGAGGAAGCGCTCGAGCACCGGGATATGGGTATTGAATACCTTCGGCCCGACCCAACGGCCGATCACGTAGTTCAGGGTATTGCCGGCAATCGCCGCGACCAGCAGCAGCACGATCAGCACGACGACGTTCATGTCGCCCGTCGCCCCGAACGCACCGCCGATGAACAGCAGCGAATCGCCGGGCAGGAATGGCAGCACGACGAGCCCCGTCTCGCAGAACACGATCAGGAACAACACCAGATACACCCATGCGCCGTACTGCCGGATGAAGTCGCCGAGGAACGCGTCGATATGCAGGACCAGGTTGACGAAATGAAGCAGCGTATCCAAATGCGATTCCTCGAAGGCGAAAAGGCCGCAGCGGCCGGAAAAAGCGGAAGCGCCCGCCAGACAAGGCGGCGCACGGAACGGAGCCATCATACCGAAACTACCTTAAGGCTCCGTGAAAAAACGTAACCACCCGCGGCCCCGGCATGCATCCGCCGCCTCGCTATAATTCGGCCATGTCCGAAATCACCGAAACGGCCGCGGGCGCCGTGCCCGCCCCCGCCCCGCGCCCGCTGCGCGCGATCCAGCCCCTGCCCGACCAGCTGATCAGCCAGATCGCAGCCGGCGAGGTCGTCGAACGCCCGGCGTCGGTCGTCAAGGAGCTGCTCGAGAACGCGATGGACGCCGGCGCGACGACGCTGCGCATCGTGCTCGAGGAAGGCGGCGTCAAGCGTATCTCGATCACCGACGACGGCTGCGGGATTCCGCCCGGCGAACTGCCGCTCGCGCTGATGCGCCACGCGACGAGCAAGATCCGCTCGCTCGAGGAGCTGGAGGCGGTCGCGACGCTGGGTTTTCGCGGCGAAGCGCTCGCGTCGATCGCGTCGGTCGCCGAGATGTCGATCACGAGCCGCACGGCGGACGTCGCCCATGCGACAAAGATCGACGCGACCACGGGCGCGCTGTCGCCGGCCGCCGGTGCGGTCGGCACGACGATCGAGGTGCGCGAGCTGTACTTCAACACGCCCGCGCGCCGCAAGTTCCTGAAAAGCGAGCAGACCGAGTTCGGCCACTGCCTCGAAATGATCCGCCGCGCGGCGCTGGCCCGGCCGGACGTCGCGATCTCGGTGCTGCACAACGGCAAGGCCGTCGAGCACTGGAACGCGACCGAACCCGCGCAGCGCGTCGCGAAGATCCTCGGCGACGGCTTCGCCACCGCGCACCTGCCGCTCGACGAGCAGGCCGGGCCGCTCGCCGTCTACGGCTGCGCGGGCCTGCCGACCGCGAGCCGCGGCCGCGCCGACCAGCAATACTTCTTCGTCAACGGCCGCTTCGTGCGCGACAAGCTGCTCACGCACGCGGTGCGCGCGGCGTACGAGGATGTCCTCCACGGCGACCGCTACCCGTCGTACGTGCTGTTCCTCGACCTGCCGCCCGAAGCAGTCGACGTGAACGTGCACCCGTCGAAGATCGAAGTGCGGTTCCGCGATTCACGCTCGATCCACCAGTACGTGTTCCACGCGGTCCAGCGCGCACTCGCGCGCCATGCGGGCGCGTCGCCGGAAACCACCGCGGGCGGCCACGCCGCGCAACTGTCACCGGCGCCGGGCGGCCCCGCGTCGTTCCTGAATACGCCGCTCGGCCAGGGCGCAGCCACCGGCACGGGCGGCAGCGGCTTCTCGTCGCTGTCGTCATCATCGTCGTCTGCCGGCAACACGTGGATGCGCCAGGCGCGCATGACGCAGGGCACGCTGCCGGTCGCGCAGCCGCTCGCGCTCTACGACGCGCTGTTCGGCCGCAAGGACACGGGCGCCGGCACGCCGGACGGCACGACCGTCATCGCGCACGATTCGGCGAGCGCGCCGAACACGCTGTCGGGCTTCGTCGCGTCGCCGCTCGCGGCCGCCGCGCACGACGAGCAGCCGCTCGGCTTCGCGCTCGGCCAGATCCACGGCATCTACGTGCTCGCGCAGAATGCGCACGGCCTCGTGATCGTCGACATGCATGCGGCGCACGAACGGATCCTGTACGAACAGTTCAAGAACGCGCTCGCCGACCGCACGATCGCCGTGCAGTCGCTGCTGCTGCCGATATCGATGACGGCGACGCCGGTCGAGATCGGCACGGTCGAGGAAGAGCGCGACACGCTCGAATCGCTCGGCTTCGACCTCGCGGTGCTGTCGCCGACGACGCTCGCGATCCGCGCGGTGCCCGCGCTGCTGAAGGATGCGGACCTGCAGTCGCTCGCGCGCGCGGTGCTCGCCGACCTGCACGCGTTCGGCGGCTCGCGGGTGCTCACCGAGCGCCAGCACGAGCTGCTCGGCACGCTCGCATGCCACCACGCGGTGCGCGCGAACCGGCGCCTGACGCTCGACGAGATGAACGCGCTGCTGCGCCAGATGGAAGCGACCGAACGCGCGGACCAGTGCAATCACGGCCGGCCGACGTGGTATCAGCTCACGCTGAACGATCTCGACCGTCTCTTCATGCGCGGCCAATGAGCGCTTCACCGCAGTCCCGTCCGACGACGATCGCCTGCCTGCTCGGCCCCACCGCGTCGGGCAAGACGGCCGCCGCGCTGGCGCTGGCCGCGCGCCGGCCGATCGAGATCGTCAGCGTCGATTCGGCGCTCGTCTACCGCGACATGGATATCGGCACCGCGAAGCCGACACGCGACGAACGCGCGTGCGTGCCCCACCATCTGATCGACATCATCGACCCGGCCGATGCGTATTCGGCGGCCGAATTCCGTGCGGATGCGCTGCGCCTGATCGGCGAGATCGCCGCGCGCGGCCGCACGCCGCTGCTCGCGGGCGGCACGATGCTGTACTACAAGGCGCTGACGCAAGGCCTCAACGACCTGCCGACCGCCGATCCGGCCGTGCGCGCGGAGCTCGACGCCGACGCCGCGCGCGACGGCTGGCCCGCGCTGCATGCGCGGCTCGCGCAGGTCGACCCGGCGACGGCCGCGCGGCTCGCGCCGAACGATTCGCAGCGGATCCAGCGCGCGCTCGAAGTGTTCCTGCTGAGCGGTCAGCCGATGTCGGTGCTGCTCGCCGCGCCGCGGCGCGCGGACGACGAGGCCGCCGCGTACCGCTTCGTGCCGGTCGCGCTCGAGCCGTCGGACCGCGCGGTGCTGCACGCGCGCATTGCGCAACGCTTCGACGCGATGCTCGACGCGGGCTTCATCGACGAGGTCGAACGCCTGCGCCGCCGCGAGGATCTGCATCTCGGCCTGCCGTCGATGCGCTGCGTCGGCTACCGGCAGGCCTGGGAATTCCTCGACGGCGACACCGACTACCGGACCATGCGCGACAAGGGCATCTTCGCGACGCGCCAGCTGTGCAAACGGCAGATCACGTGGCTGCGCGCGATGCCCGAGCGGATCGTCGTCGACTGTGTCGCGCCGGATGCGACCGCGCACGCGCTCGACACGCTGGAACGCGTGCTGGACGGCCGCCTGCCGGCCTGACCCGGGCGCGGGGTCAACCGCCGCGCGGGCGAGCCGCCAGACGCGCGCGCGCACCATCGACGATCAACGCAGCGCCGCGCTCGAACGCTTCGTCGCCGCCACGCTCGCGCAGCGCAGCCCAGCCCTGCGCGAGGAGCGGATACTCGGCCGTGTCAGGCAGCGTCGTCCCGGTTTCGCGTTCCGCTTCCGCCTGCTCTTCCAGCACCCAGCCGACCACGAAGCGGCCGAGCGCGTACATCACGTCGACCGCTTCGTCCGGCGCAAAGCCCGCGTCGGCCAGCAGCGCCACCTTCCGTTCGATCGAACCGAAATGTAGCGTGCGCGGCCGCGTACCGGCATGCAGGCGCGCGCCGTCGCGATAGGCCAGCAGCGCCTGACGGAAACTGCACGCATTCTCGAGAAGCCACGCATCCCATGCGTCGCCCGGCCGCGGCAGCGACGCGCCGTGGCGCTCGAGCATGATCGCCTCGGCCATCGCGTCGAGCAGTTCGGCCTTGTTGCGGAAGTGCCAGTACAGCGTCGGCGACTGCACGCCGAGCCGTTCCGCGAGCCGCCGCGTCGACAGCCCGTCGATACCGACCTCGTTCAGCAGATCCAGCGCCGCGCGCATCACCGTGTCGCGCGTGAGCCGCGCACCCGTGTCCTTCATCTCTATCACCGATAGGGAAACTGTGGAATAATCCCCACTCTATCACCGATAGAGTAGTCGCCTTGAATCCGTCCCTGATTGCCATCCTCGCCACGGTATTGCTCGACGCGATCGGCGTCGGGATCGTGATGCCGATCCTGCCCGGGCTGCTCCGCACGCTCGCCGGCGCCGCCAGCACCGACACCCACTACGGGATCCTGCTCGCGCTGTACGCGTTCGCCCAGTTCCTGTGCGCCCCGCTGCTCGGCACGCTGAGCGACCGCTTCGGCCGCCGGCCCGTGCTGCTCGCGTCGCTTGCGGGCGCCGCGCTCGACTACGTGCTGATGGCACTCGCGCCGACGCTGGCCTGGCTTTACGTCGGGCGGCTGATCGCCGGCATCACCGGCGCGAACGTCGCGGTTGCGACCGCGTACGTGACCGACGTCACGGCCGAACCCGACCGCGCACGGCGCTTCGGCCAGCTCGGCGCGATGATGGGCGTCGGCTTCATCGCGGGCCCGCTGATCGGCGGGCTGTTCGGCGCACTGCACCTGCGCGCGCCGTTCATCGCGGCCGCGCTGCTCAATGCGCTGAACCTCGCGCTCGTGTGGCGCGCGCTGCCGGAATCGCGTCCGCGCGCGGCCCGGGAAAGTCGCGGGCTCGCCACGCTCAACCCTTTCGCCGGCCTGCGCCGGCTGAGCGGCGCGCCCGCGCTCGTGCCGCTGATCGGCATCTACGTGATCGTCGCGCTGGTGTCGCAGGCGCCCGCGACGCTGTGGATTCTGTACGGCCAGGAGCATTTCGGCTGGTCCACGCCCGTCGCCGGGCTGTCGCTCGCCGGCTATGGTGCGTGCCACGCGCTCGCGCAGGCCTTCGCAATCGGGCCGCTGATCGCACGGCTCGGCGAGCGCCGCGCGCTCGCTTTGGGCCTCGCGGGCGACGCGCTCGGGCTGGTGGTGATCGCGTTCGCGACGGCCGCATGGGTGCCGTTCGCGCTGCTGCCGCTGTTCGCGGCGGGCGGCATGACGCTGCCGGCGTTGCAGGCGATGCTCGCGCGGCAGGTCGACGATGCGCGGCAGGGCGAACTGCAGGGCACGCTCGCGAGCGTGGCGAGCCTGATCGGCGTCGCCGGGCCGCTCGTCGTCACGACGACCTACGCGGCCACCCGCGGCACGTGGCCGGGGCTCGTATGGGCCGCGGCCGCGCTGCTCTATCTGCTGGTGCCGCCGTTGCTGGCGGGCGCGCGCCCGACGAGCGCACCGCGGCCATCCGCGTGAACGGCTGCCGGCCGCCCGGCAGCGCTCACGCCACCTCGCTCACTGCGCGGGCGTCACGAGATTCGCGTCGCGCGTGAGCTGCCAGCGGCCGTCCGACTTGCGGAAGATCGTCAGCGTATGGCCGGAGCGGCGCACGGTGTCGCCGCCCGGCGGCGTCACGTCGATCTCGATGAAATTGCGCAGGTACGCCCAGTCGCCCATCACGCGCAGTTCGTCGATCCGGTAGCGGCCATCGACCTTCGGGCCGTTGCCGGCCGCCGCATGCGCGTCGCGCGAGGCTGCCGCGAACGCCGCCTTGTCGAACGGCGGCTTGCCGGCCACCATGAAAATCGCGTCGTCGGCGATCAGGTCGAGCACGGTCGCCAGATCGCCGCGCCGGCTCGATACGAACCAGGTTTCCACCAGCTCGCGAATCGCGCGTTCGTCTTCGGTCATCGTCGTTCCTCCTTCGGGGGCGCGTCGAGATGCGTGCCCGCACCAAGAAAAAAAGCCGCCCGGATCGACTCCGGGCGGCTTTCCTTGCTGCATCCTGCGTGCGGTGCGTCAGACCACGACCGTCTGCGCCTCGCCTTCGCGACTCGCACGCACGGTGCCGATCTTCCACACCTGTTCGCCGGCGGCCGTCAGGTCGGCGATCGCCGCGTCGGCGTCCGCCGTCGACACGATCACCGCCATGCCGATCCCGCAGTTGAACACGCGGTGCATTTCCGCGTCGGCGACGCCGCCGTGCTCCTGCAGCCACTTGAACAGCGGCGGCAGCGGCCATGCGTTCTGGTCGAGCTCGGCGGTGAGGCCTTCGCGCAGCACGCGCGGAATGTTCTCGACGAGGCCGCCACCGGTGATGTGGGCCATGCCCTTCACCGGCAGCTTCTGCATCAGCGCGAGCAGCGGCTTCACGTAGATGCGCGTCGGCGCCATCAGCGTGTCGGCCAGCGAGCGGCCGTGGAAATCGGCCGACAGGTCGGGGTTCGCGCGCTCGATGATCTTGCGCACGAGCGAGAAGCCGTTCGAATGGATGCCGCTCGATGCGAGGCCGAGCACCACGTCGCCTTCGGCGATCGTGCTGCCGTCGATGATCTTGCTCTTCTCGACCGCGCCGACCGCGAAACCGGCCAGGTCGTATTCGCCGTCCGGGTACATGCCCGGCATTTCGGCCGTCTCACCGCCGATCAGCGCGCAGCCCGACAGTTCGCAGCCGTGCGCAATGCCCTTGACGACCGTGGCGGCCGTGTCGACGTCGAGCTTGCCGCACGCGAAGTAGTCGAGGAAGAACAGCGGCTCGGCGCCCTGCACGAGGATGTCGTTCACGCTCATCGCGACGAGATCCTGGCCGACGGTGTCGTGTTTGTTCAGATGAAAGGCCAGCTTGAGCTTGGTGCCCACGCCGTCGGTGCCCGACACGAGCACCGGCTCCTTGTACTTCTTCGGCACTTCGAACAGCGCGCCGAACCCGCCGATGCCGCCGAGCACGCCGTCGCGCAGGGTTTTCTTCGCAAAAGGCTTGATCTTGTCGATGAGCGCGTCGCCCGCGTCGATGTCGACGCCTGCGTCGCGGTAGGACAGACCCTGAGCGTCGGGAGCGGATTTCGGAGGATTCATGGGGGAATGCGAGAAGGTCGGTAAAATGCGATTTTACCCGAAGCCGGCCCGTTGGCCGGAATTCCCAGCACCGAATCGTCAGGGATTGCATCTTGGTCGACACGTCCCCGTTTTCATCGCTCCGCGAGCCGCGCCGAAACCCGCGCGCCGCCGTGCGTGCGGCCGCGTGTGCAGGCGCCGGAGCAGCCCCGCGCGCGTGCCCGGCGTACGGCGCGCGTTTCATCAACCGACCCGCATTGTGACTGTTGTGTCCCGTCAACTGACGCTCGATCTCGGCACGCCGCCGCCCGCCACGTTCGACAACTTCATCATGAATGAAGAGAACGACGAGCTCATCTCGCGGCTCCAGAAGCTCGACCTCGCGCTCGCGGCGGGGCCCGTGCCGGACCGGTCGTTCTACATCTGGGGCGAGCCCGGCAGCGGCCGCACCCACTTGCTGCAGGCGCTCGTGAGCGACGCGTCGTACGGCTACGCGCGCTACCTGACGCCGCAGAGCCCGCTCGGCGCGTTCACGTTCGACCCGCGCATCGGCATCTACGCGATCGACGACTGCGACCGGATGAGCGACACGCAGCAGGTCGCGCTGTTCAACCTGTTCAACGAGGTCCGCGCGCACCCGTCGAGCGCGTTCGTCGCGGCGGGCCCCGCGGCGCCGCTCGCGCTCGACGTGCGCGAGGATCTGCGCACGCGCCTCGGCTGGGGGCTCGTGTTCCACCTGTCGCCGCCGTCCGACGCCGGCAAGATCGCCGTGCTGAAGCTCGCGGCCAAGGAGCGCGGGATCGCGCTCACCGACGACATCGCCGCCTACCTGCTGACCCATTTCCGCCGCGACATGCCGAGCCTGATGGCGCTGCTCGACGCGCTCGACCGCTTCTCGCTCGAGCAGAAACGCGCCGTCACGCTGCCCTTGCTGCGCCGGATGCTGGCGCGTCCCGGCGACGACATCGCACCGCCCGGCACAGGCCCCAACCGCTTCGAGTAAAATGCGCATCCATGACTAATCTGGCACTCTTTGACCTCGATCACACGCTGATCCCGACCGATAGCGACCACGAATGGGGTCGCTTCATGGTGAAGCTCGGCATCGTCGACGCGGAAAGCTTCTCGCGTCGGAACGATCAGTTCTTCGCCGACTACAAGGCCGGCAAGCTCGACATCCATGCGTATCTGTGCGCGATGCTCACGCCGCTCGCGAAGTACTCGCGCGCGCAGCTCGCCGAATGGCACGCGCAGTACATGCACGAGGTGATCCGCCCCGCGATGACGCCCGCCGCGCTCGAACTCGTGCGCAAGCACCTCGATGCCGGCGATCTGTGCTGCGTCGTGACGGCGACCAACGAATTCATCACGCGCCCGATCGCGACCGCGTTCGGCGTCGACACGCTGATCGCGTGCGAGGTCGAAACGACCGACGGGCACCCCGACTCGCCGTACACGGGCCGGCCGACCGGCACGCCGAGCTATCGCGAAGGCAAGATCGTGCGCACCGAAGCATGGCTCGCGTCGCTCGGCAAGCACTGGGACGACTTCGAACACAGCTACTTCTACAGCGACTCGCACAACGACATTCCGTTGCTCGAGAAAGTCACCGACCCGATCGCGACCAACCCCGACGACACGCTGCGTGCGCATGCAAGCAACCGCGGCTGGCGCATCCTGGATCTCTTCTGAACGTCGTGATCAAAAAATTCATTCGCAAGCTGCTCGGCCAGGACGACGCCGAACAAACGTCGCCCGTCGAGGCGCCCGCCGTCGAAACGGCCCCCGCTCCGCGCCCCGCAAAGGGTAGCCGCGGCAGCGGCACTGCCAAAAAATCGCGCGGCAATCACGAACCGACCGTCGTGCCGGCCAGCGTGCACCAGATCGATCCGTCATTGATCTCGAGGAACGCGGTGCGCGTGACCGACACGCTGCAGCAGGCGGGTTTTCGCGCGTTCATCGTCGGCGGCGCGGTGCGCGACCTGCTGCTCGGCATCGCGCCGAAGGACTTCGACGTCGCGACCGACGCGACGCCGACCGAGGTCCAGCGCCTGTTCCGCCGTGCGCGCCTGATCGGCCGCCGCTTCCAGATCGTCCACGTGCAGTTCGGCCAGGAACTGATCGAGGTGTCGACGTTCCGCGCAATGGTCGACGCGCCGCCCGAAGCCGCCGCGGCCGAGCCGCCGAAGCGCCTGAAGCGCGACGAACTCGATCGCCGCACGCATGCGGTGGATGCAAGCGGCCGCGTGCTGCGCGACAACGTCTGGGGCGAACAGCACGAAGACGCCGCGCGCCGCGACTTCACGATCAACGCAATGTACTACGACCCGTCGACACAGACGGTGCTCGACTACCACGACGGGATGGCCGACATCCGCGCCCGCCTGCTGCGGATGATCGGCGATCCGGCCACGCGCTATCGCGAGGATCCGGTGCGGATGCTGCGCGTCGTGCGCTTCGCGGCGAAGCTCGGCTTCGAGATCGAGACGCACACGCGCGAGCCGATCAACGCGTTGGCCGACCTGATCAACAACGTGCCGGCCGCTCGCCTGTTCGACGAAATGCTGAAGCTGCTGCTGTCGGGCCAGGCGCTCGCGTGCCTGCAGCGGTTACGCAAGGAAGGCCTGCACCACGGGCTGCTGCCGATCCTCGACGTCGTGCTCGAACAGCCGCAGGGCGAGAAGTTCATCACGCTCGCGCTGAACAACACCGACGCGCGTGTGCGTGCCGGCAAGCCGGTGTCGCCGGGCTTCCTGTTCGCGACGCTGCTGTGGCACGACATGCGCCAGCGCTTCGAACAATACACGGCCGAAGGCGAAATCCCGGTGCCGGCGCTGCATCGCGCGATGGACGATGTGATCGACATGCAGACCGAGAAGCTCGCGATCCACAAGCGCTACTCGGCCGACATGCGCGAGATCTGGGGCCTGCAGCTGCGCCTGGAAAAACGCTCGGGCCGCAGCGCGATGCGGCTGCTGGAACACCAAAGGTTTAGAGCGGGGTATGATTTCCTCCTGTTACGCTGCGAATCCGGCGAGCTGGAAGCAGCTGTCGGCCAGTGGTGGACGGATTTCATCGAAGGCGACGCAGCCGCTCGTGAGGCACTTCTCACGCAAGGCGGCTCGAAGGAAAAATCGCCCCGCAAGCGGCGCCGCCGCGGCGGCGTGCGAAACCGCAAGCCGGACGAAGGCGCGGCCGAGCAGGCGCCGGACACCGCGGGCGGTACCGCGAGCGGTTCCGACGACTGACGCGCTCGCCGGCGAACGACGTAGGAAGTGATGCCATGACGGTTGCATATATCGGACTGGGGGCGAATCTCGGGGATGCACGCCAGACCCTGAAGGACGCGGTGGTGTGCCTTGCGCAGCAGCGCACCATCTCGATCCTCGGCAAGTCGAGCCTGTATCGCACGGCGCCTTTCGAGGCGGGCGGCGACGATTACTACAACTGCGTCGTCAAGCTCGACACGACACTGTCGGCCCGGGAGCTGCTCGCGCTCTGCCAGAAGATCGAACATCACTTCGGGCGCGAGCGCCCGTATCGCAACGCGCCGCGCACGCTCGACCTCGACATCCTGCTGTTCGGCACCGACTCGATCGACGAACCCGACCTGATCGTCCCGCATCCGCGCCTCACCGATCGCGCATTCGCACTCGTGCCGCTCGTCGAAATCGAGCCGGCGCTCGACATCCCGGCGCGCGGCCGCGCCGATGCGTTCCTCGCCGCCGTCGCCGACCAGCGCGTCGAGAAGGTGCAGACCTGTCAATGCCTGATGCAGAAGGCCCTGGCCGCCGGCGCAGACGCCGACAAAAACCGCTGCCCATGAACCCCACTCCGCTGACCGTCACCGCACCCGACCTGCGCGCCCCCCATCGCTATCTCGTGATCGAAGGCCCGATCGGCGTCGGCAAGACGACGCTCGCGCGTTTGCTCGGCGAACGCTGGTCGATGCAGGCGCTGCTCGAACGCCCGCAGGACAACCCGTTCCTCGAACGCTTCTACCGCGACACCGCGCGCTACGCGCTGCCCGCGCAGCTGTCGTTCGCGCTGCAGCGCGCGCAGCAGGCGCGCGAACTGATCGGCGCGCTCGACACGGGCCGGCCCGTCGTCGCCGACTACATGCCGCAGAAGAACGACATCTTCGCGCGGCTGAATCTGCCGGAAGACGAATGGCAGTTGTATCGGTCGATCGCGACGCATCTCGATGTGCCGCAGGCGCCCGCGCCCGATCTCGTCGTCTACCTGCAGGCGAGCCCCGAGGTGCTGTTCTCGCGCATCCAGAAGCGCGGGCTGCCGATGGAACTGCAGATCAGCGACGCGTACCTGCGCTCGCTCGTCGACGCGTACAACGAATTCTTCTATCACTACGACCGCACGCCGGTACTGACGGTCGCAGCCGAACACCTGAACCCGCAGGATTCCCCCGAAGACCTCGCGCTGCTGATCGAGCGCATCGAGACGATGCGCGGCCGCAAGGAATTCTTCGTCAAGGGCGAGACGACGCGCTGACGCGTCCTCGCCTGTCGTTTTCACCATCGAACCGGATTTCCCATGACCTATCTCCAGGAATCGAGCCGGCCTGCCGTCACGGTGCCGAAGCTGCAGGCAATGCGCGATGCCGGCGAGAAGATCGCGATGCTCACCTGCTACGACGCGAGCTTCGCCGCGCTGCTAGACCGCTCGGGCGTCGACGTGCTGCTGATCGGCGATTCGCTCGGCAACGTACTGCAGGGCCACACGACCACGCTGCCCGTGTCGCTCGACGACATCGCGTACCACACCGCCTGTGTCGCGCGCGTGCAGCCGCGCGCACTGATCGTGGCCGACCTGCCGTTCGGCACCTACGGCACGCCGGCCGAGGCATTCGCGAGCGCCGTTAAGCTGATGCGCGCCGGCGCGCAGATGGTCAAGCTCGAAGGCGGCGAGTGGCTCGCCGACACGATCCGCTTCCTCGTCGAGCGTGCGGTACCCGTGTGTGCGCACGTTGGCCTCACGCCGCAGTCGGTGCACGCGTTCGGCGGCTTCAAGGTACAGGGCAAGACCGAGGCCGGCGCCGCGCAACTGCTGCGCGACGCGCGCGCGGTCGAGGATGCCGGTGCGCAACTCGTCGTGCTCGAAGCCGTGCCGACGCTCGTCGCATCCGAAGTCACGCACATGCTCAAGATTCCGACGATCGGCATCGGCGCAGGCACCGATTGCTCGGGCCAGGTGCTCGTGCTGCACGACATGCTCGGCATTTTCCCCGGCAAGCGTCCGCGCTTCGTGAAGGACTTCATGCAGGGTCAGCCGACCATCCAGGCGGCCGTCGAAGCCTATGCGCGCGCGGTGAAGGACGGTTCGTTCCCCGGCCCCGAACACTCGTTCTGACACGCGGCCGGCGGCTCGTTCGCCGGTGCGGCCTCGATACAAAAAAGCGCGGCACCCTTTGCGGGGTGCCGCGCTTTTTGTCTGGACGCCCGGTTGCCGAAGATGTGCGGCGCCGGTCGTTCGGGCACGCCGCCCGAACCCTCGGTGCGTCATGTCAATACCGCGTCGAGCGCGCCGCGCAGCGCGTTGGTCAGCAGCAGCGCTTGCGCGCGCGCCAGGTCGCCACGCGTGACGATACGCTCCACCGCGTCGAACGCGGCGTCGTCGAGCAGCACGCCGCGCATCACGCCCGGCAGCACACCACTCGCCAGCGGCGGCGTCACCCACTGACCGTCGAGCTTCACGAACAGGTTCGAGCGCCCGCCTTCCGTCACCTCGCCGCGCTCATTGACGAACAGCATGTCGAAACCGCCGAGCGCTTCCGCTGCCTGCCACGCACGGTCGTATTCGGCGCGACGCGTGGTCTTGTGCAGCAGCAACGCGTCGTCGGTGCGGGTCGGCGCGAAGCCGTGCGCGGCCGCGAGCATCACGCGCACCGGCCCCGCGGGCAGCGGCTTCAGCGCCGCGGCCGTGATGTCGAGCGTGCCGTCCTTCGCGAGCGCGAGCTTCATCCGGTACGGGCCATCGCCGTCGAGTGCCGCGCAGCGCGCCTCCACCTCGCGACGCAACGCGTCGGCGTCGAGGCGGAAGCCGAACGCGTCCGCGCTGCCCTGCAGCCGCGCGAGATGGCGCTCGAAATACCGGATGCCGTCCGCACGGGTGGCCGCCGTGGTTTCGAACAACTGGAAGCCGGGATCGGCGTCGGTCAGGAATCGTGCTTTCAATTCACACTCCGCATATTCGTCGGCGGCAATGCTGTCGAGCACGATGCCCGCGCCGACGCCCATCGTGCCGCGCCGCCGCCCGGCCCGGCGAGCCGCCGCCTCGCGCGCGTCGACCGTTGCGACAGCATCGATACCGACCGCTTCGAGCGTCAGCGTCCGGATCGCGACCGACAGGCAGAAATCGCCGCAGCCGGCCACGCCGTCGGGCACCGCGTCGCCTGTCGACTGGTCTTCCTTCGGCGCATCGAGCCAGCCGATCGCGCCCGTATAGAGGCCGCGCGGCGTCGACTCGATCGCGTCGATCAGTTCCATCGTCTTGTGCTTCGGCGCACCGGTGATCGATCCGCAGGGAAACAGCGCGCGCAGCATCTGCGCGAATGTCGTCCCGTCGCGCCAGCCGGCCTCGACCGTCGACGTCATCTGCCACACCGACGCATACGGCTCGACCGAGAACAGCGCCGGCACCTTGACCGTGCCCGTGCGCGCGATCCGCGACACGTCGTTGCGCAGCAGGTCGACGATCATCACGTTTTCCGCGCGGTTCTTCGGATCGTTCGCGAGGAACGCGGCCGCCGCCGCATCGTCACGCGGATCGGCCGAGCGCGGCGCGGTGCCCTTCATCGGCCGCGCGCGCAGCACGTCGCCGTGCTTCTCGACGAACAGCTCCGGCGAGCACGACACGACCCACGCGCCGCAGGGCAGCGCGATCAGCGCGCCGTAACGCACGGGCTGACGCGCGCGTAGCCGCCGGTACAGCGCGAGCGGCGTGCCGAACATGTCGAAATGCAGCCGGTACGTGTAGTTGATCTGGTACGAGTCGCCCGCGCGCAGTGCATCGTGCACGGCGGCGATCGCCGCGTCGAACGCGTCGCGCGACACGCTCTTCGCGACGTGCGCGACACCGGCGATCGACGGCGGGCCGCCGCCATCCTGTTGCGCGAGCCACGCGTCGACTTCGTCGCGCGACAGGCGCTCGCACCGCGCATACAGCAAAAAGCGCAGCGGGGCATGGCCCGGCTGCGCTCTTTCCAGATTGCGTCCGAATTCGTAGTCGCCGACGACGACCGCATGCAGCCCGTCGCGCAGGTCCTGCGCCACCGCCGCATCGATTTCGTCGAGCCGCGCCGGATCCGTGCATACGCGTTCACGCACGAAACCGGAATACAAACGACTCGACCGCGCAACCGCGGTCGAGTCGCAATCGTCCAAGAGCGCGAATGACGCGCTCTCGTTGCCTTCAGTCATGCCGTTACTCGAAGAAGCTCTTCACCCGGTCGAACCAGCTCTTGCTCTGCGGGCTGTGACGCGCACCGCCCTCGGCCAGCGACTTCTCGAACTGCTTGAGCAGGTCGCGCTGCTGGTCGGTCAGCTTCACGGGCGTCTCGACCTGCACGTGTACGTACAGATCGCCCGCGATGCTCGAACGCAGACCCTTGATGCCCTTGCCGCGCAGGCGGAACGTCTTGCCCGACTGCGTGCCTTCCGGCACCGGGAACGATGCGCGGCCGGCCAGCGTCGGCACCTCGATCTCGCCGCCGAGCGCGGCGGTCGTGAACGGGATCGGCATCTGGCAGTGCAGATCGTCGCCGTCGCGCTCGAACACCGAATGCGGCTTGATGTGGATCTCGACGTACAGATCGCCCGGCGGCCCGCCGTTGATGCCGGGCTCGCCGTTGCCGGCCGAGCGGATCCGCATCCCGTCGTCGATGCCGGCCGGGATCTTCACTTCGAGCGTCTTGGTTTCCTTCACCTTGCCCGACCCGTGGCAGTGCACGCACGGTTCCGGGATGTAGGTGCCGGTGCCGTGGCACTTCGGACAGGTCTGCTGGATGCTGAAGAAGCCCTGCGACATGCGCACCGTGCCCTGGCCGTGACAGGTCGGGCAGGTTTCCGGCTTCGTGCCGGGCTTCGCGCCCGAGCCGTGACAGACTTCGCACGACACCCAGCTCGGCACGCGGATCTGCGTGTCGTAGCCGTGCGCGGCCTGCTCGAGCGTGATTTCCATGCTGTAGCGCAGGTCGGCGCCGCGATACACCTGCGGGCCGCCGCGGCCGCCGCGCGCGGCGCCGCCCGCGGCCTGGCCGAAGATGTCGCCGAAGATATCGCCGAACGCATCCGCGAAACCGCCGAAACCCTGGCCGCCCGCACCGCCCATGTTCGGATCGACGCCCGCGTGGCCGTACTGGTCGTACGCCGCACGCTTCTGGCCGTCCGACAGCATTTCATAGGCTTCCTTCACTTCCTTGAAATGCTCTTCCGCATCCTTGCTGTCCGGATTGCGGTCAGGGTGATACTTCATCGCAAGCTTGCGATATGCCTTCTTGATTTCGTCGTCGCTCGCGTTCTTCGCGACGCCCAGAACCTCGTAGTAATCCCGTTTCGCCATATCGATTCACTGTGCCTTCGCGCGTCGCACGCGCGGCGGCTCCTTTCGCCCGCAGTAAAGTCTCTCGACTCGTCTGGCGCTGCGCCGTCCGCGGACGGCTCGCGCAGCACCCGCCAAAAAACAAATGTGCCCGGAGGGCCGCGAAGCCCGCCAGGCGTGGAGTCGATCCGGCCATCCGGAAGGGAAAGACAGACCGCTGTTCAGCCGCGCCGCGCGCGTATCGCGCGCGGCGTGCGGTGCCATGGCAACCCGGCTTAGTCCTTCTTCACTTCCTTGAACTCGGCGTCGACGACGTCGTCGGCGGCCTGCTGCGCACCACCCGCGTGGGCCGCGCCTTCCGCTGCACCCGCCGCGCCGGCCGCACCGGCCTGCTGCGCCTGCATGTCGGCGTACATCTTTTCGCCGAGCTTCTGCGAAACCTGACCGAGTTCCTCGACCTTCGCGTCGATCGCCGCCTTGTCGGCCGACGTATCCTTCAGCGCGTCCTCGAGCGACTTCAGCGCCGCCTCGATCTTTTCCTTCTCGCCGGCGTCCAGCTTGTCGCCGTACTCGGTGAGCGCCTTCTTCGTGCTGTGGACCAGCGCGTCGCCCTGGTTGCGCGAATCAGCCAGCTCGCGCAGCTTGTGGTCTTCCGCTGCGTTCGCTTCCGCGTCCTTGATCATCTGGTCGATTTCGGCGTCGGACAGGCCCGAGTTCGCCTTGATCGTGATCTTGTTTTCCTTGCCGGTCGCCTTGTCCTTCGCGCCGACGTGCAGGATGCCGTTCGCGTCGATGTCGAAGGTCACTTCGATCTGCGGCACGCCGCGCGGCGACGGCGGGATGCCTTCGAGGTTGAACTCGCCGAGCAGCTTGTTGCCCGCCGCCATCTCGCGTTCGCCCTGGAACACCTTGATCGTCACGGCCGACTGGTTGTCGTCCGCCGTCGAATACACCTGTGCGTGCTTCGTCGGGATCGTCGTGTTCTTGCTGATCATCTTCGTCATCACGCCGCCGAGCGTCTCGATACCGAGCGACAGCGGGGTCACGTCGAGCAGCAGCACGTCCTTGCGGTCGCCCGACAGCACCTGGCCCTGGATCGCCGCGCCGACCGCGACGGCTTCGTCCGGGTTCACGTCACGGCGCGGATCCTTGCCGAAGAACTCCTTCACCTTCTCCTGCACCTTCGGCATGCGGGTCTGGCCGCCGACCAGGATCACGTCGTCGATGTCCGACACCTTGACGCCGGCGTCCTTGATCGCGATGCGGCACGGTTCGATCGTGCGCTCGACGAGGTCCTCGACCAGCGCTTCCAGCTTCGCGCGGGTGATCTTCAGGTTCAAGTGCTTCGGACCCGATGCGTCGGCCGTGATGTACGGCAGGTTGATTTCGGTCTGCTGGCTCGACGACAGCTCGATCTTCGCCTTTTCGGCCGCTTCCTTCAGGCGCTGCAGCGCGAGCACGTCCTTCGACAGGTCGACGCCCTGCTCCTTCTTGAACTCGCCGATGATGTAATCGATGATGCGCTGGTCGAAGTCCTCGCCGCCGAGGAACGTGTCGCCGTTGGTCGACAGCACTTCGAACTGCATTTCGCCGTCGACGTCCGCGATCTCGATGATCGACACGTCGAACGTGCCGCCGCCGAGGTCATACACGGCGATCTTGCGGTCGCCCTTCTCGGCCTTGTCGAGGCCGAATGCGAGCGCGGCCGCGGTCGGCTCGTTGATGATCCGCTTGACTTCGAGGCCCGCGATGCGGCCGGCGTCCTTGGTCGCCTGGCGCTGGCTGTCGTTGAAGTACGCCGGCACCGTGATCACGGCTTCCGTGACCGGCTCGCCGAGGTAGTCTTCGGCCGTCTTCTTCATCTTGCGCAGCACTTCCGCCGAAACCTGCGGCGGCGCGAGCTTCTCGCCGTGCGCTTCGACCCATGCGTCGCCGTTGTCGGCCTTGATGATCGCGTACGGCATCAGGCCGATGTCCTTCTGGACTTCCTTCTCTTCGAAGCGGCGGCCGATCAGGCGCTTCACCGCGAACAGCGTATTCCTCGGGTTGGTCACGGACTGACGCTTGGCCGGGGCGCCGACGAGCACTTCGTTATCGTCCATGTAGGCGATGATCGACGGCGTCGTGCGCGTGCCTTCCGAGTTCTCGATGACCTTGACCTGGTTGCCTTCCATGATGGCGACGCACGAGTTCGTGGTGCCGAGGTCAATACCGATGATCTTTCCCATTTTTCCTAATCTCCAGAAATGCTTGTTTGCTGCGCGAAACCCCGCGTTTTTGGGCGGTTTCGCGCGCCTGAATTCAACTCTGTTCCCGAAATGCGTCCGGCCGTCCCGTTTTCAAGACCCGCCCAGCGATGCGGATATTAAATTTTTTCAATCGCCGCCGGTAGCTGGATCGTGCAGGCCGCTGGCACGCTCGCCGGGCTGCGCGCCGGCCGCCGCGGCGATCTTCGCGCGCGCCGCCGACACCGCCGCCTGGAACTGCGCAAGGCCATGCCAGCCGGTCGCGCGGCCGAGCCGCTTGCCGCGGTGGAAGAAGAACCACGTCGGCACGCCATGCAGGCCGAAGCGGCGCCCCAGCTCGGGGTGTTCGTACACGTCGCAGTGGAACCACTTCAGTCCGAGCGCGCGGATCGCGTCCGGCTGGGCGAGCATCGCCTTCTTCGCGATCTCGCAATTGAAGCAGTCGACGCCCCAGAAGAACACCACGACGAGCGCATCGCCGGCGCCGGCGACACCGGCGTCGAACGTGTCGGGCGCCAGCGCCTGCATGTCGAACGCGTCGAACGCGGCCGGATCGACGCCGGCGGCAACCATCGCGGCAGCCTTACTTCGGCTGGGCGACCGTGACGAGTGCCGGGCGCAGCACGCGGTCGGCGATCATGTAGCCCTTTTGCAGGACCGTCACGACGGTATTCGGCTCCTGCTCGGCCGGCACCATCGAAATCGCCTGGTGCTGGTGCGGATCGAACTTCTCGCCGACCGGGTTGATCGCGACGACGCGGCCCTTCTCGAGCGCGCTCGTCAACTGGCGCAGCGTCAGCTCGACGCCTTCGCGCACCTTGGTGATGTCGCCGGACGTGTCGCCGACGGCGGCCTCGAGGCTGTCCAGCACCGGCAGCAGGTGCTCGGCGAAGCTCTCGATCGCAAACTTGTGCGCCTTCGAGACGTCGTCCTGCGCGCGGCGGCGGACGTTCTCCGTCTCGGCCTTCGCCCGGAGATAGCTCTCCTGCAGTTCGGCGACCTTGGCTTGAGCCTCCGCGAGCGCCGCGTCGGCTGCTTCGGCGGCGGGAGCAGCGCCTTGCGCCGCCTGCTTCTCGCTGCCGATGTCTTCGGCCGATGGGGTAGCCGGGTTCTCTTGCGTGTTTTCCATGTCGCTGAAAGTCGATTAGAGGTTGAAGCCAAATCGGCAACCGCCGGACCGTATACCCGGCGGCACCGCACATTCATGGTGCAAATAAGGGCGAAAACTGCGACTTCAAGAGGGTTATTCGCCGGCATTCGCCAGTGCCGCGAAACAACCGCGCCGCGCGCCGCCCCATTGCGCGCATTTACCGCCAAACCGGCCGAAACGGCCTGTAACAACGCTTACCTGTCCAGTACTAGCTCGGTTCGGGGGGCTGCACTACACTCCAGCTCAAGCGTCGGAAAAGCGTGTTTACCCCTAGCTGACCGCCGCCTGACATTCACCTGGCGCCGCATTCAACCGTCCCATGAGGCGAGTACCGTGAAACTGACCTTTGCCATATCGGTGGTCGCGCTGGTACTGATTGCCGGCACCACCACCATCTGCCTGTCCGGAGCCGTCACCGACCGCACGACCGAATACGGAAGCGCGCGGGCGACGTTCGACCAGATGTTCAACTTCCACCCGAAAATCTGTCGATGATGCGGCGGTCGCGCTTGGTCGGCCGGCCGTGCAGTTCCGCCGCCGGCTCCCGATACGTGCGGCGCCGCTCCAGTTCGGCGAGCCGCGCGACGCGCCCGGCTTCCGTTTCCGCGTAAAGCGTCTGCGCGATGCTCGCCGGACCGCGCACGTCGCAAATTCCCAGCACGGCAATGTGCCAGACGACACCGTCGATCGCAATCTCGACCTCGTCGCCCACGCGCACGTCCTTCGCCGGCTTCACCGCCGCGCCGCCGATCTTCACGTGCCCCTTGTCGACCGCGTCGGACGCAAGCGAGCGCGTCTTGAAGAAGCGGGCTGCCCACAGCCATTTGTCGATGCGCAGCCGCGCGCCGGGTTCCGTCGAAATCTTGTAGTTCATGCCAGCCTCCGCCGTCCCGCCCGATCGCGGCTGACCGCTCGCTCGAACGGCGAACGCAGTGCGCATAGGGGACGTGCCGTCATTTCAGTTCACCTTCAGTTCACCATTTCGGCCTGCGCGGCCTTCACCGGCCAGCCCTGCAGATTCTCGGCGACGATCTCGCCCAGCGCGCGGACCCACGCGGGCGCGCCGTTCAGGCACGGAATCCGGTGAAAGGCCTGACCGCCGCCCGCGATGAATTCGTCGCGCACTTCCATCCCGATTTCCTCGATCGTCTCCAGGCAATCGGCCGTAAAACCGGGACAGAACACGTCGGCTCGCCGCACGCCGGCCGCGCCGAGCTCACGCAGCGTCGGCGCCGTGTACGGCTGCAGCCATTCGGCCTTGCCGAAGCGTGACTGGAACGTCACACGGCATTCGAGCGTCGACAGCCCGAGCGCGGCCATCAGGAGCGCGCCCGTTTGCTGGCACTGGTCGTGATAGGGGTCGCCCAGGTCGAGCGTGCGTTTCGGCACGCCGTGAAAGCTCAGCACGAGCTTGTCGCCGGCCGCGAAATCGGGCCGGCCGTGGTGCGCCCAGTACTGGCGCACCTGCTCGGCGAGCGCGTGGATGTAGGCCGGATGGTCGGCGTACTGCCGCACCGTGCGCACTTCCGGCTGGTTGCGCATCCGCGCGAGCGCGGCAAACGCGGCATCGAATGCCGTCGCGGTGGTGGACGCCGAGTATTGCGGATACATCGGCATCAGCAGCACCCGCTCGACGCCCGCGCGCTTGAACTGCGCGAGCGCCTGCTCGATGTTCGGGCTGCCGTAGCGCATCGCGTAATCGACCGTCACCTGATAGGCGTTCGATGCGAGCAGGTGCCGCACGCCCTCGGTCTGGCGCTCGGTGTACACGCGCAGCGGCGAACCCTCGGGCATCCAGACGGCCGCGTATTTCTTCGCGGACGCGCGGCCGCGCAGCGGCAGGATCAGCGTGCGCAGCAATACCTGCCAGACGACCTGCGGGATTTCGACGACGCGAGGATCCGACAGGAATTCGGCCAGATAGCGCCGCACCGCGCGCGGCGTCGGGGCGTCGGGCGTGCCGAGATTGATCAGCAGCACGCCGATACGATGGGCGGCCGCGACGCTCGAAGGCGGCTCAAGATCGAAACGCATGGGCAGGAACGTGCTCGGGGCACGCAGTCGGACGGCTCTCAATTATAGCGGGCCGCCCCGCTCGGGTCGGCTGGCCGTTCGGCCGAATGGCGGCGCGCGCGGCGCCGCGGCACGATGGCGGGACTGTATCGGTCAGGTCATTGCTGGCTCAGCGTGAGCGACAGCAGGCGCGCGGTGATGTCGACGATCGGGATCACGCGGTTGTAAGCCATGCGGGTCGGGCCGATCACACCGAGTGTGCCGACGATCTGGCCGTTCACCTCGTAGGGTGCGGTGACGACGCTCATCTCCTCGATCGGCACGAGCGTCGATTCGCCGCCGATGAAGATCTGCACGCCCTGGGCGTGGCTCGACACGTCGAGCAGTTGCAGGAGGCCCGTCTTTTGGTCGAACACGTCGAACAGCTTGCGCAGCCGCGCCATGTCGGACGACAGATCCGCCACTTCGAGCAAGTTGCGCTCGCCGGAAATGAGCACGGTGTCCTCGGTATCGGGCACCTCGGTGCTGGCCGTCACGGCCGCATGCATCAGCGTGGTCATGTCGCCGCGCAACTGGTCGATCTCGTCGCGCAGGCGGCGGCGCACCTCGTCGAACGACAGCCCGGCGAAATGCGCGTTGATGTAGTTGGATGCCTCGGTCAGCTGCGACGGCGAATAGTCGCGCGGCGTCGCGAGCATCCGGTTCTGCACGTCGCCCTCGGGCGTGACGATGATCAGCAGGATCCGCTTGTCCGACAGGCGCATGAACTCGATCTGCTTGAACACGTGGCTGCGACGCGGCGTCAGCACGACGCCCGCGAACTGCGACAGGTTCGACAGCACGCTCGCCGCGGCCGCCACGACCCGCTGCTGGGGTTCGCCGGCCTGGAGCGTGTGCTGCACCTGCCGCGCGACGGCTTCGGCGTCGATCGGCGCCTCGACCGTCAGCATCGTGTCGACGAACAGGCGATAGCCGCGCGGCGTCGGCACGCGGCCGGCCGACGTGTGAGGGCTCGACACGAGGCCGAGCTCCTCCAGGTCGGACATCACGTTGCGGATCGTTGCCGGGCTCAGCTCGAGCCCGGAGTAACGGGACAACGTGCGCGATCCGACCGGCTGACCGTCGGCGATATACCGTTCGATCAGGGTTTTCAGGAGGGTTCGTGCGCGAGGATCTAGCATGGTGGAAAATTTTAGCGCAACCGCGCCAGCACGGCGAGTGGCAGCGGCCCCGGTCCCGCGGGCCGACCGATCCGGCCCCCTCTGCGCACAGCCGGTTCTTTTCGTCAACGAGCTATGGTGTAATGCCGGCATGAAAACCGGTAATCAGTTCAACACCGTCGCGCTCGTCGGCCGGAGCAACACGCCCGGCATCGCCGAGCCGCTCACCACGCTGGCCGGCTGCATCGCGAAGCTCGGCTTCGAGGTCGTGTTCGAAGTCGACACCGCTCGCGAGATCGGCATCTCCGGCTATCCGGCGCTCACCCCGGCCGAAATCGGGGCGCGCGCGGACGTGGCGGTCGTGCTCGGCGGCGACGGCACGATGCTCGGCATCGGCCGCCAACTCGCGCCGTACAAGACACCGCTGATCGGGATCAACCACGGCCGGCTCGGCTTCATCACCGACATCGCGGCCGCCGACATGCAGGCGCGCGTCCCGGTGATCCTGTCGGGCAAGTTCGAGCGCGAGGAGCGCTCGCTGCTCGAGGCGCGGATCGTGCGCGACGGCGAACCGATCTACCACGCGCTCGCGTTCAACGACGTCGTTGTGAACCGCAGCGGCTTTTCCGGGATGGTCGAGTTGCGCGCGTCGGTCGACGGCCGGTTCATGTACAACCAGCGTTCGGACGGCCTGATCGTCGCCACGCCGACCGGCTCGACCGCGTACGCGCTGTCGTCGGCCGGCCCGATCCTGCACCCGCAACTCCAGGGCATCGTGCTCGTGCCGATCGCGCCGCACGCGCTGTCGAACCGGCCGATCGTGCTGCCCGACGATTCGAAGATCGCGATCCAGATCGTCAGCGGCCGCGACGTCAACGTGAACTTCGACATGCAGTCGTTCACCGCGCTCGAACTGAACGACACGATCGAGGTGCGCCGCTCGAAGCACACGGTGCCGTTCCTGCATCCGGTCGGCTACAGCTACTACGCGACGCTGCGCAAGAAGCTGCACTGGAACGAACACGCATCGAACGAAGACGACACGGCGTCCTGACGCACCACTGCCCGACACCATGCTCCGCCACCTCTCGATTCGCGACTTCGTCATCGTCGCCGCGCTCGATCTCGAATTCGACAGCGGCTTTACCGTCTTTTCCGGCGAAACCGGCGCCGGCAAATCGATCCTGATCGACGCCCTCGCCCTCGCGCTCGGCGAACGCGCCGACGCGAGCGTCGTGCGCGCCGGCTGCGGCCGCGCCGACATCACCGCCGAATTCACGCCGCACGACCGCGTCGCGCGCTGGCTCGACGAACACGCGTTCGACGCCGAGGACACCGTGATGCTGCGCCGCGTGATCGACGCGAACGGCCGCTCGCGCGCGTTCATCAACGGCACCAGCGCGACGCTCGCGGAACTGCGCGGGCTCGGCGAGATGCTGGTCGACATCCATGGCCAGCACGCGCACCAGTTGCTGATGCGGCCCGACGCGCAGCGCGAGCTGTTCGACACGCACGCGGGGCTCGTCGCCGATGCCGCGAACGTCGCCCGCGCGTGGCGCGTATGGCGCGACGCGACGCAGGCGATCGACGCCGCGAAGGCGCACGAGCGCGAACTGCAGCTCGAGCGCGAAAAGCTCGCGTGGCAGCTCGCCGAGCTCGACAAGCTCGCACCGCAACCGGGCGAATGGGACGAAGTCGGCAGCGAGCACAAGCGGCTGTCGCACTCGGCGAACCTGATCGCCGGCGTGCAGGGCGCGCTCAACGCGCTGTCCGAGGCCGACGACGCGATGCTCGCGCAGCTCGGGGCGATCGTGTCGAAACTGCGCAACCTGGCCGACTACGACACGGCGCTCGGCGATGCGCTCGCGTCGCTCGAACCGGCCGAGATCCAGTTGCAGGAAGCCGTCTATTCACTGTCGCACTACGCGCAGCGCCTCGATCTCGACCCGGCCCGGCTCGCGCAGGTCGAAGCGCGCCTCGACGCGCTGCACACGACCGCCCGCAAGTTCCGGCTGCCGCCCGGCACGCTGCACGAGGAACGTGCGGCACGCCGCGCGCAGCTCGCCGCGCTCGACGCGGCCGCCGATCTCGGCGCGCTCGAAGCCGCGCAGGCGAAGGCATGGGAAGCCTATCTCGCCGACGCGAAACACCTGTCGAAGGCGCGCACGCAGGCGGCGAAGGCGCTCGGCACGGCCGTCACGGCCGGCATGCAGGAACTGTCGATGGCCGGCGGCAGCTTCGAAGTCGCGCTCGTGCCGCTGGCCGACGGCGGCCCGCACGGGCTCGAGCAGGTCGAATTCCGCGTTGCCGGGCATCCCGGCGTGCCGCTGCGCCCGCTCGCGAAAGTCGCGTCGGGCGGCGAACTCGCGCGGATCAGCCTCGCGCTCGCGGTAATCGCGAGCGCGGCGAGCCCGACGCCGACGCTGATTTTCGACGAAGTCGACACGGGGATCGGCGGCGGCGTCGCCGAAGTGGTCGGCCGCCTGCTGCATCAGCTTGGGCGCGACCGCCAGGTGCTGTGCGTGACGCACCTGCCGCAGGTGGCCGCGCGCGGCGACCATCACTACCAGGTCGCGAAAGGCGCCGACGCGCGCGGCGGCACCGTCTCGTCGGTCATCCCGCTCGACAAGGCGAGCCGGGTCGAGGAAGTCGCACGGATGCTCGGCGGGCTCGAGATCACCGCGACGACGCGCAAGCACGCGAAGGAAATGCTGGCGGCCTGACGCGGGCACCCGTTGGCCGAATGCAAAAGACCGGCGCGTGCCGGTCTTTTTTTGGGCGGGCGAACGCCCGACCACGCCCGCCCAGTGCCGCGGGCGGCGGATTCGAACGTCCGGCTCAAACGCCCGTTTCGACCGCCCCGAACACGCGCGTCCAAAGCGCCGTCACGGCCGCCCGCTCGTCGGCCACCAGGACCGGATCGACCCGCGCCTTCTCCATTCCGTCGAGCCGCAGCTTGTGCTGCAGCTTCCGGTACTTGCGGTACGCCGCGCCGACACGCTCGGCCTCGTCCTCGCCCATCAGCCCGAAGCGCGCGACCTCGCGCAGCAGCGCGATATTGCCGGTGTTGCGGATCAGCTCGGCATCGCTCGACGCATGCAGCAGCACCCAGTACTGGACGATGAACTCGATGTCGACCATCCCGCCGCGATCGTGCTTCAGGTCGAACAGCTCGGTCTGGTTCGGATGGCCCGCGAACACCTTGCCGCGCATGTCGACGATTTCCTTCGCGAGCACGTCGCCGTCGCGCGGCGTCGTCAGCACCTGCTGGCGGATCGCCTCGAAGTCCATGCCGATCTGCGTGTCGCCCGCGCTGTAGCGCGCGCGTGTGAGCGCCTGGTGCTCCCATACCCACGCGGTGTTCGCCGCATCGCCCTCGCGCAGCTGGTAGCGGCGGAACGCGTCGAGATCGGTCACGAGCAGCCCGGCCTCCCCGTTCGGCCGCAGCCGCAGGTCGATGTCGAACAGCGCGCCCGCGCCGGTCGCCGTCGTGAGCCAGGTGATCAGCCGTCGCGTAAACGTCGTGTAGACATCCGCCGAGCGCTCGTCGGGATCGTCGTACAGGAAGATCAGGTCGAGATCCGATGCGTAGCCGAGCTCCTTGCCGCCAAGCTTGCCGTACGCGATCACCGCGAACTTCGGCACGTCGCGATGGCGCTTCGCGAGCTGCGACCAGACCACTTCGATCGTCACGTCGAGCACCGCGTCGGCAAGCTCGGACAGGCGGTCGCTCACGTGCTCGACCGACAACTGCCCCGCCAGATCGATCAGCAGGATGCGGAACACCTCCGCGTGCTGCGCATGCCGCAACAGGTCCATCTGCTGCTCGGGGCCGTCGGCCGCCGCGAGACGCGCACGCAGCGCATCCTTGAAGGTGGGCCAGTCGAACGGGCTCGCGATCGCTTCGTCGTCGAGCAGTTCGTCGAGCAGTTGCGGATGGCGGATCAGGTAGCCGCCGCCCCAGCGCGTCGCGCCGAGCACGGACAGCACACGGTCGAGCGCGGCCGGGTACTCGGTCAGGAGCGCGAGATAGACGCCGCGCCGGCTGACCGTCTCGAGCAGGTCGAACAGCCGCACGACGGTTTCGTCGCGGCGCGCGGCGTCGATCCGCGGCGCGGCCTCGAGCGCGCGCTGCGCAACGCTGTCGAAGCGCTGCCGGCTCTTTTCCGGCAGGCCCGCGTAGCGCGACGACTGCCAGATCGCGCGCAGCCGCGCAAGCACGGCCGCCGGATCGGCGAAGCCCAGGCCGTCGAGGCGCGCGAGCAGCGCGTCGTCTTCGCCGTCGTCGGCGAGCGCACCGCTCCAGATCCACGCGGCCGCCGTGTCCTCACCGCCCGCGCAGGGGCCGCCGCTCACCTTGTCCGCGAAAATCTGGTCGAACTGCGCCTCGACGAAGGTGCGATGGCCATCGAGCACCGTCATCAGCGCCGCGTAGTCCGCAAAGCCGAGCGATGCGGCCAGCGCCGCGCGCTCGTCCGGATCGACCGGCATCGCATGCGTCTGCGCGTCGTCGCGGTACTGCAGCCGGTGCTCGAGCGTGCGCAGGAAGTTGTACGCGTCGGCGAGCCGCTCGCGCACGTCCTCGCCGATCAGCCCGCGCGCCTGCGCATGGCGCAGCACCGCGAGCGTCGGCCGCACGCGGAACCCCGCATCCTGACCGCCGCGGATCAGCTGGAACACCTGCGCGCTGAACTCGATCTCGCGAATCCCGCCGCGCCCGAGCTTGATGTCGTCGGCCTTGTCGGGCCGCATCGACGCGCGGCGCGCGGCTTCGTGGCGAATCTGCTGGTGCAGCGAACGGATCGCGCCGATCACGCCGAAGTCGAGATAGCGGCGGTAGACGAACGGCTTGACGATCGATTCGAGCTGCGACGCGAGCCGCCGCGCCGCGTCGCTGTCGCCTTCCGACACGAGCCGCCCCTTGATCCACGCGTAGCGCTCCCATTCGCGCCCCTGCACGTAGAAATATTCCTCGAGCATCCCGAGGCTGCAGACGAGCGGCCCCGAATCGCCGTTCGGGCGCAACCGCATGTCGACGCGAAACACGTAGCCGTCGGCCGTGACCTCGGACAGCACGCCGATCAGGCGCCGGCCGAGCCGCGTGAAGTATTCCTGGGTGGACAGCGGAGAGCGCGTGCCGCCGGCCGTCTCGCCGTCGTCCTCGTAGACGAAGATCAGGTCGATGTCCGACGACACGTTCAGCTCGCGGCCGCCCAGCTTGCCCATCCCGACGACGCCGAGCACGACGCGCTGGCCTTCGGCGCCGCGCGGCTCGCCGTACATCGCCTCGAGCTCGGCGGACAGCAGCGCGAGCGAGCGCTGCACGGCCACTTCGGCGAGATCGGTCATCGCGCCCGTCACCTCGGCGACGCTCGCGAGGCCGCGCAGGTCGCGCTCCGCGACCGCGCCGAAGACTTCGACACGCAACTGCCGCAGCGCGCGCTTCAGTTGCTCGTCGCCCGGCGTGGCCGTGCTGCCGGCCGGCGGCGCGAGCAGCTCGCTCAGGCGCACGTCGAGCTGCGAGCGGGAGAGCGGCGCGGCGGCCCACGCGGCGATCCGCCCGGACAGCGCGGGCCGCGCGGCGGCCGCGCGGGCGATGTAGCGTGAGTAGGACGGGCTGATCAGGGCGGAAGCGTCGGTCATCGAAAAGCGGGCCTGGCGGTAAGGCCCGCCGCCGCGGGACGACGCATGCGCGCCCCGCCGCCGACAGGCCCCTTGGACTCGGCGCGGTATCGCGGCGCGGGTGCGCCGCCGCGAAAACCGCGCGCCGGAAAGCCCGTGCCGTGCTGCCCCCAACGGCCGCCGGCACGAACCCCTGTGATACATTTCAACGTCAGTCTGCAAAACTACCATATCGCCGCCCTTCCGCCGCATGTCCGACCGTCAGGAATCCGCCGTACCTGCGCCCGAAGCGGGACCTCCGAAGCACGATCATCCGGTCCTGCGTCGCGTGTTCAGGGTGACGCTGGCAGTCGGTATCGGCAGCTACTTCGTCGCGTCCGCCTCGTTCCTCGGGCTGCGCTACGTCGTGCTGCCGCGCATCGACGAATTCCGCCCGCGCATCGAGCGCGCGGTGTCCGACAAGCTCCACGCGCAGCTTTCGATCGGCAGACTGTCTCCCCACTGGTCCGGCATGCAGCCGGGCGTCGAAGTCGCCAACCTCACTATTCGCGGCCGTGACGGCCGGATCGCGCTGTCGGTCCCGCACGCGACGGCCGCGCTGTCGTGGATGTCGCTGCTGCGGCTGTCGCCCGCGCTGTCGAGCCTGATCGTCGACCACCCCGACCTCGTCGTCGCGCGCGCGGCCGACGGCTCGCTGAGCGTCGCGGGCGTCGGCGTCGCGACCACCCACGGCGGCAACGACACGTTCGGCACGTGGCTGCTGAAGCAGGAAGCGATCGTGCTGCGCAACGGCACGCTGCGCTGGCGCGACGCACAGCACGACGCACCTGAGCTCGCGCTGTCGGGCATCCGCCTCGCGGTGCTCAACCACGGCCGCGTGCACAAGGCCGCGCTGCAGGCGCCCGCGAACGGCACGCTGCTGCTCGGCCCGCTCGATTTCCGCGCGCGCTTCCGGCACAAGCCGCTCCAGCCGATCGGCAAGCCGACGAACTGGACCGGCGACGCGTACCTGTCGACCGGCCCGGTCGACCTGCAGACCCTCGGCCGCTATCTCGACATCCCGCTCACGATCCATGCGGGCCGGATCGACAACGCGATCTGGGCGACCTTCGAGGACGGCCACCTGCGCTCCGCGGGCGGCGACCTGCAAGGCGCCGACGTCGTGCTGCGCGTGCGGCCGACCCAGCCGCGCCTCGACGTGCCGACGGTCGGGTTCGGCTGGGACATGGCGCTGAACGCCGGCCGCGACTACACGCTGCACCTGACGCGCTTCAACGCGGAGCTCGGCCAGCCGCCGCTGCCGGACGGCACGCCGCTCGCGCGCTCGCTCGCGCTGTCGACGCTGACCGCCCGCTACCGTGTACCGGCCGCCGACCAGGGGCAACTGCTGAGCGTCGTCGGCGACCGCGTCGATCTCGGCATCCTCAGCGAGTTCATCCGCGGGCTGCCGCTGCCGGCACGCCTACGCAACGAGCTGATCAAGCTCGACCCGCGCGGGATGGTGTCGAACTACCACATCGAGGTCGAACGCGCGAAGCCGGCGCGGCCCGACCTTGCCGACGAAGAGCGGCGCATGGGCGCCGCGCCGATCGTGCGCTACCGCTTCCTCGGCGATCTGCAAGGCATCAGCGTCGCCGCGCAGGAACCGCCGCCGGGCCTTTCCGCGCGCGGTCACCCACGCGCCGGCTGGCCGGGTGTCGAGAATTTGTGGGGCCACATCGATGCGAACGAAACCGGCGGCAGCGCGCATTTCGATACGGTCAACGCCGCGGTCACGGTGCCCGGCGAATTCGACCAGCCGCGCCTGACCTTCGACCGGCTGCGCGGCAACGCGAAATGGGTGGTCACGCCGGCGCCGGGCGACAAGCACGCGCGCGTCGACGTGACGTTGCCCGACCTGTTCGTCTCGAACCCCGATGCCGAAATCGCGGTGTCGGGCTCGTATACCAACCCCGGCCACGGCCGCGGCTCGCTCGACCTGCGCGCGGATTTCGCGCGCGCGTCGGTAGCGCGCATTCCGCGCTACCTGCCGACCGGGATGTCCGAGCGCCTGCGCGAGTATCTCGGCCATGCGCTGCAGGACGGCCAAGTAAGCAAGGGCGCGTCGATCGTCGCGCGCGGCCCGCTGGAGAAATTCCCGTTCGAACACGAGCCGGATGCCGGCGTGTTCCATATCGTCGCGCCGTTTACCGGCGGGCGCTTCGAGCCGACGCCGTACCCGCCGCGCAAGCTCGCGAACGGCACGCCGAGCTTCTGGCCGGCACTCGACGGGATCGACGGCGTGTTCGAGCTCGCGCAGAACAAGCTGCGCTTCGACATCGCCCGCGCGCGCTACAAGCGCGTCGCGCTGACCAAGGTGGCCGGCCGGATCGACGATCTCGGCAACCCGTCGAAGTCGCCGCTCATCATCGACGGCCATGCGCAAGGCCCGCTCGCGGACCTGATCGACTACGCGGACAACAGCTCGCTCGGCACGATGAGCGGGCACATCGGCCAGCGGATCGACGCGCAGGGGCCCGCATCGCTCGCGCTCAAGATCACGATTCCGCAGCACGTGCCGCATCCGCATACGCACGTCGAAGGCGCCCTTGCGTTCGGCGGCAACACGCTGTCGACCGACGGCGTGCCGCCGCTGTCCGCGCTGCGCGGCAGCGTGCGGTTCAGCGAGGCCGGCGCGTCGCTGCACGGGCTGTCGGGGCGCTTCCTCGGCGGCCCGGTGCGCGCGAACGGCAACTTCCAGTCGCATGGCCCGTACGCGGTGGACGTCGACGGCAAGCTCGCGCTCGACGCCGCGCGCGGCCTGAACCTGCGCGGCACGGCCGCGGCGCTGCTCGAGCATGTGGTCGGCGACGCGCCGTACCAGGTCGCCGTGCGCGGTGCGCCGGGCCGCCTGCCGGAGGTCAGCGCGCGTTCCGACCTGACGGGCGTCGCGCTGAACTTCCCCGCGCCGTTCGCGAAACCGGCCGGCACGCCGATGCCGTTCCGCTTCACGCTGCAGCCGGCCGCCGAGGCGGACGGCAAGCGCCTCGAACATGCCGACCTGACGCTTGGGCCCGTGTCCGCGACCTACCTGCTCGACGCGACGCGCGGCCAGCCGCTGCGCGCGGTGCGCGGCGCGATGGGCATCCACCGGATGCCCGACCTGCCGCAGGACGGCGTGAGCGCCGCCGTCGACGTCGATGAACTGGACGCCGACGCATGGCTCGCCCTCGCCCGCACCCTGCCCCACGACATGCCGCGCGCATCCGAGCAGGCCGCGCCGCGCATCGACGTCGCAAGCTTCACGCCGAAGCGCTTCGCACTTCACTTCGGCACGCTGAAGCTGCTCAAGCGCAACTGGGAAAACGTGATCATCGGCGCGTCGCACGTCGACGAGCTGTGGCAGGCGAACATCGCGTCGAACCAGGTGTCGGGCTATCTGTCGTGGGCGCCGGGCGGCGGCCACAACGGCGCGGGCGTGCTGAACGCGCGGCTCGCGAAGCTCGTGATTCCGCAAAGCGCGCAGCACGACCTCGTCGGCCGCGCGATGAACCTGCCGACGCCGACCGACCGGCCGATGCCGGCGGTCGACCTGATCGTCGACCAGGTCGTCGCGCGCGATCACGACATCGGCCGGCTCGTCGTCAATGCGCGCAACATCGACGAGGACGGCGCGCCGGTGTGGCAGCTCGACAAGCTCGAGCTGGCGAACCCGGCCGCGAAGCTGACGGCGACCGGCAACTGGCGCACCTCGCGCCGCGCGCTCGCCCGCGGCGTCGACGAAAACGAGGCGCCGCGCCGCAGCGTGTTCGACTTCAAGCTCGACATCGGCAACGCGGGCGCGCTGCTCGATCTCGTCGGCCTGCCGCGCACGGTCGCGAACGGCCACGGCACGGTGACCGGCAAGGTCGGCTGGCGCGGCGGCCCGACCGCGGTCGATCTGCCGTCGCTCGGCGGCCAGGTCGCGGTCGATCTCGAGCACGGCCAGATCCTGAAGGTCGATCCGGGTGCTGCGAAACTGCTCGGCGTGCTGAGCCTGCAGAGTCTCGCGCGCTTCCTGACGCTGAATTTCCGCGACGTGGTCGGCAAGGGGCTGCCGTTCGACAAGATCACGGGCACCGGCCGGATCTCGAACGGGATCGCGCGTACCGACGACTTCTCGATGACGACGGCGCCGGCGAACGTGACGGTGCGCGGCGCGGTCGACCTCGGCGCCGAGACGCAGGACCTGCACGCGCACGTCGCGCCGAAGATCGGCGCCGGCACGGCGGCGATCGCGGCCGCGATCATCAATCCGCTGCTCGGCGTCGGCGTGCTGGCCGCGAACTACGCGCTGTCGGAGACGCTGTCGCACGCGTTCGCGCTCGACTACGCGATCACGGGCTCGTGGGCGCATCCGCACATCGAGCGGGTGCGGGGCGATCAGGGTAAGATGAATCACGGTCCGGCCGATGCGGCGAGCCATTGACGCGCGCAGGGTGCCGGGCCGCACCCTATTTATGACGCAACCGATCCAGCGATGACCGATCACACCCGTTCCGCCACGCCCTTTCGGGTCGCCGCGCTGCAAATGGTGAGCACGCCGGACGTCGCGCGCAATCTCGCCGAAGCCGGCCGCCTGATCGCGGAAGCGGCCGGCGACGGCGCCCAGCTCGTGCTGCTGCCCGAGTATTTCTGCTTCATGGGCCACCGCGACACCGACAAGCTCGCGCTCGCCGAACCCTACCGCGACGGTCCGATCCAGCAGTTTCTCGCGCAGGCCGCGCAGCGTCACGGCATCTGGGTGATCGGCGGCACGCTGCCGCTGAAGGCGCCCGAACCCGATCGCGTGCTGAACACGACGCTCGTGTTCGATCCGAGCGGCCAGGAGGCCGCCCGCTACGACAAGATCCACCTGTTCAACTTCGAGAAAGGCGACGAATCGTTCGACGAGGCGCGCACGATCCGCGCGGGCGAGACGGTCGTCACGTTCGACGCGCCGTTCGGGCGGGTCGGCCTGTCGGTCTGTTACGATCTGCGCTTTCCGGAGCTGTATCGCAGGATGGGCGACTGCGCGCTGATCGTCGTGCCGTCGGCGTTTACGTATACGACGGGTCGCGCGCACTGGGAAATGCTGCTGCGCGCGCGGGCCGTCGAGAATCAGTGCTACGTGCTCGCGGCCGCGCAGGGCGGCAAGCACGAGAACGGCCGGCGCACCTGGGGCCACAGCATGCTGGTCGACCCGTGGGGCGAGGTCGTCGCGGTCCGCGACGAAGGCGCGAGCGTCGTGACCGGCGCGCTCGATCCGCAGCGTATCGCCGACGTGCGCCAGAGCCTGCCCGCGTGGCGGCATCGCGTGCTGGCCTGACCCGCTGACCGCCCGGGCGCTTGAAACGCCGCCCGGCCAACCCATCTGCCCAGAACGCACCCGACAACTTTTTGAGAACCCTCGATACCCGCATGAACATCATCGAACCCGGCATCCGCAATCTTGCGCTGGCGAAGGACATCCTCCTCACGCCGTACGGCCTCGACGAGAGCCTGCTCACGCGCACGATCGCCGACATCTTCACGCATCGCGTCGACTACGCGGACCTGTACTTCCAGGCGACCCGCAGCGAAGCGTGGAGCCTCGAGGAAGGCATCGTGAAGTCGGGCAGCTTCAGCATCGACCAGGGCGTCGGCGTGCGCGCGGTCGCAGGCGACCGCACCGCGTTCGCTTACTCGGACGACCTGTCGCCGGAAGCCATCGCGCAGGCGGCCGCGGCCACCAAGGCGATCGCGGCGGCCGGCGGCGGCCGCCAGAAGATCAGGGCCGCGACGTCGCTGACGGGCATCTCGGGCCGCGACCTGTATCTGCCGTCCGATCCGCTCGCGTCGCTCGACGCGACGGCCAAGGTCAAGCTGCTCGAGCGCATCGAGCAAATGGCGCGCGGGCGCGACCCGCGCGTCACGCAGGTGATGGCGGGCCTCGCCGGCGAATACGATGTCGTGCTGGTCGCGCGCAGCGACGGCGCGCTCGCGGCCGACATCCGCCCGCTCGTGCGCGTGTCGGTCACGGTGATCGCCGAGCAGAACGGCCGCCGCGAGATCGGCTCCGGCGGCGGCGGCGGCCGCTTCGACTACGCCTACTTCACCGACGACGTGCTGTCGCGCTACGTCGACGACGCCGTACACGCCGCGCTCGTGAACCTCGACGCGCGCCCCGCGCCGGCCGGCGCGATGACGGTCGTGCTCGGGCCGGGCTGGCCGGGCGTGCTGCTGCACGAGGCGATCGGCCACGGCCTCGAGGGGGACTTCAACCGCAAGGGTTCGTCGGCGTTCGCCGGCCGCATCGGCGAGCAGGTCGCCGCGAAGGGCGTGACGGTGGTCGACGACGGCACGCTGCCGAACCGCCGCGGCTCGCTGAACATCGACGACGAAGGCAACCCGACGCAGTGCACGACGCTGATCGAGGACGGCATCCTGAAGGGCTACATCCAGGACACGCTGAACGCGCGCCTGATGAAGATGCCCGTCACCGGCAACGCGCGGCGCGAATCGTACGCGGCGCTGCCGATGCCGCGCATGACCAACACGTACATGCTCAACGGCGACAAGGACCCGCAGGAAATCATCGCGTCGGTGAAGAACGGCCTGTACGCGGTGAACTTCGGCGGCGGCCAGGTCGACATCACGAACGGCAAGTTCGTGTTCTCGGCGTCCGAGGCGTACATGATCGAAAACGGCAAGGTCACCTACCCGGTGAAGGGCGCGACGCTGATCGGCAGCGGCCCGGAATCGCTGAAGTACGTGAGCATGATCGGCAACGACATGTCGCTCGACTCGGGCGTCGGCGTGTGCGGCAAGGAAGGCCAGAGCGTGCCGGTCGGCGTCGGCCAGCCGACCCTGCGGATCGACAAGATGACGGTCGGCGGTACGGCATAACCGCATCGCGGCGCAGACAATCCGCGCATTTTGACAAAAACGCGCGGATTGTCCGCATTTTTTGACGCCCCGGCTTGCCAGCCGCACGGCGACACGGTATAAATTCCGAATCAACTTTTTTGACGAACCGAATCTCCGTCATGTCCGCCAAGTTTTATTTTTACTTTTTTTGGCATCTCAGACCGCTGGCGGATCGAGAGGGTTGATGGCGCGTGAAGCGCAACCGAAATTCCCGAAAAACCGCCGGCGAACCCGGCGGTTTTTTTTCGCCCTTCGCCAGCCGGTCGCCGCCGCAGCGATCCCGCGGCCCCGACCGACACCTCTGAATTGCCTGAATCGATGAATTTGCCGCACGCGTAGTAATTGGTCGGCGCCCTCAACAGCTTTGCATGGGGCCGGAGTCAGTGCCGAAGCACGAACGCCGGTCGACACAGGAGAAAACAGCATGCCCCCGCACAACACCGACGACGTCCGCATTCGCGAACTCAAGGAACTGACGCCGCCCGCCCACTTGATTCGCGAATTCGCGTGCTCCGAGGTCGCGTCCGAGCTGATCTACCACTCGCGCCAGTCGATGCACCGCATCCTGCACGGGATGGACGACCGGTTGATCGTCGTGATCGGCCCGTGCTCGATCCACGATACGAAGGCGGCGATCGAGTACGCGGGGCGGCTCGTGAAGGAGCGCGAGCGCTTCAGGGGCGAACTGGAAATCGTGATGCGCGTGTACTTCGAGAAGCCGCGCACGACGGTCGGCTGGAAGGGGCTCATCAATGATCCGCACCTGGACAACAGCTTCAAGATCAACGAAGGACTGCGCACCGCGCGTGAACTGCTGCTGCAGATCAACGAGATGGGGCTGCCGGCCGCGACCGAATACCTCGACATGATCAGCCCGCAGTACATCGCCGACCTGATCTCGTGGGGCGCGATCGGCGCGCGCACGACCGAGTCGCAGGTGCACCGCGAGCTGGCGTCGGGGCTGTCGTGCCCGGTCGGCTTCAAGAACGGCACCGATGGCAACGTGAAGATCGCGGTCGACGCGATCAAGGCCGCGTCGCAGCCGCACCATTTCCTGTCAGTGACCAAGGGCGGCCACTCGGCGATCGTATCCACGGCCGGCAACGAGGACTGCCACGTGATCCTGCGCGGCGGCAAGGCGCCGAACTACGACGCGGACAGCGTGAACGCCGCATGCGCGGACATCGGCAAGGCCGGCCTCGCCGCGCGCCTGATGATCGACGCGAGCCACGCGAACAGCTCGAAGAAGCACGAGAACCAGATTCCCGTGTGCGCGGACATCGGCCGCCAGGTCGCGGCGGGCGACGAGCGCATCGTCGGCGTGATGATCGAGTCGCACCTCGTCGAGGGGCGTCAGGACCTGAAGGAAGGCTGCCCGCTGACCTATGGCCAGAGCATCACCGATGCGTGCATCGCGTGGGACGACAGCGTGAAGGTGCTCGAAGGCCTCGCGGAATCAGTGAAGGCACGCCGCGTCGCGCGCGGCAGCGGGAACTGAAGGACGCCCGCAGGGTGACCGTATGGCCCCCGCCTGGCGGCGGATTGGCCATGCGGCCAGCCTGCAGTCGGCGTGTCGCTCTGCTAGACTAGCTAACATTATCTAGCTAACCGGGGGATCGACCATGCCGACCGTCAACATGCACGATGCCAAGTCGCGGCTTTCCAGCCTCGTGGAAGCGCTTGAATCGGGGCGCGAAGCCGAAGTCGTGATCGCCCGCAACGGTCATCCGGTCGCCCGGATCGTTCCGTACACCGCGCCGAAGCGGATCGGCGCAGCCCGTCAGTTGCTTGCCGGATTGAACATTCCGACAAGCGTCGAGGCATTCAATGCCGGCGATGAATCGATCGCCGCCGACTTCGATGCCAGCGCCGAGCGAGGGCTCGCGCCGTGAAGCTGTTACTCGATACGCATATCGCGCTCTGGGCGGCCGAAGGCGCATCGCAACTTTCGCCGACTGCTGCCGCATTGATCGAGGATCCGCTGAACACGCTGTACGTCAGTGCCGCGTCCATCTGGGAAATCGCAATCAAGTATCGCAAGGGCAATCTCCCGGTTCACCCGCGGGATGCCCGTTCGGCGTTCCGGCTCGCCGGGTTCGCTGAGTTGCCGATCAGCAGCGATCATGCCGAGGCCGTCGCCGCGCTGCCGGATTTCGCCGATCATGCCGATCCATTCGATCGCGTGATGGTCGCCCAAGCGTTGCATGAAGGCATGCCGCTCGTCAGTGCCGATCCGGAGGTGTGGCGCTACCACGCAACGCTGATGTTGCGCGCCTGAAGCCGCCCCCACGACGGCGCAAGTAAAAAGCCCGGCTCGCGCCGGGCTTTGTCATTGCATCGTTGCGTTGGCCGAAACCGGCCGCCGGTACTTCACTCGAGCGCGCCCGAGCCGAAGATCTCGGTGTTCACACGCTCCGGCGCAACGCCCAGGGCGACGAGCGCATCGCGTTGCGCCTTCATGAACGCGATCGGCCCGCAGATGTAGTAGTCGGCATCCGGCACCAGCGCATGCTGCTTCACGCGTTCCGGCGTCAGGCGCCCTTCGAGGTCGTGATCGACACCGGCACGGTCGTTCGGGCCGACCAGCTCGTACAGCACCGTGCGCTTCACGTTCGCGTGCTCGCGCGCCGCGTCGTTCAGCCAGTCGCGGAACGCGTGCACCGCGCCCGAACGGCATGCGTGGACGAACCGCACTTCGCGCTTGCTGCCTTCGGCGATCAACGTCGACGCCATCGACATCATCGGCGTGATGCCAACGCCGCCCGAGATCAGCACGACCGGCGTCTCGGCGTCGCGCTTCAGCGAGAAGTCGCCCATCGGCGCCGTTACCTCGACGATCGCGCCCTCTTCCACGCCGTCGTGCATCAGCGTCGACACCTTGCCGGCCGGGATCGCTTCGGGCCTGCCGGCCTCGCGCTTCACCGAAATGCGCAGCCACTTGCCGTGCGGCGCGTCGGACAGGCTGTACTGGCGCGGCTGGTCGACTCCCAGGTCGCCGACGAAGCGCTTCACCGAGATGTACTGGCCCGGCTCGAACTTCGGCGCGTCGCCGCCATCGGCGGGGGTCAGGTAGAACGACGTGATCTCGTCGCTTTCGCGCACCTTGCGGGCGACCTTGAACGGGCGGAAGCCGCTCCATGCGGCGTTCGCGTACAGGTCGGCCTCGGCGCCGATCATGATCTGCGCGAGCTGGCCGTAGGCGACGCGCCAGGCTTCGAGCGTTTCCGCGTCGACCGCGTCGCCGAGCACTTCGACGATCGACGCGAGCAGGTTCTCGCCGACGATCGGGTAATGCTCCGGACGGATATTGAGGCTCGCATGCTTGTGCGAGATGCGCGACACCGCGCTGCCAAGCGCACCGAGGTTGTCGATGTTCGCGGCATACGCGTAGACAGCCTTCGCGAGCGTTTCGGGCTGGCTGCCGGTCTTCTGGTGCGTCTGGTTGAACAGGTTCTTCAGTTCCGGATGACGCGCGAACATGCGCTGATAGAAATGCTTCGTGATCGTCGCGCCGTGCTCGGCCAGGACAGGGGCGGTGGCCTTCACACGGGCCATCTGGTCAGCGGTGATGTGGGTCATGTTCGTTCTCCGTTAAACATGCTCGTACGATACATCTTTAAAAACCAGCGCCCCGTCGGACAAATTGTCGCAGTGCGGAAAACGATGCCGGCGTCAGCGCACGCGCCCGCGCTCCCACAGCACGTCCGAGCCGCCGTCCGCGCGGTTCAGCACGCGCGCCAGCACGAACAGCAGATCCGACAGCCGGTTCACGTAACGCCGCGGCGCATCATTGAGCGTGTCGGTGCGCCCAAGCGCGACGATCGAGCGCTCGGCACGGCGGCATACCGTCCGGCACACGTGCGCCAGCGACGCCGCGCGCGAGCCGGCCGGCAGGATGAACTCCTTCAGCGGCGGCAGCGTCGCGTTGTAGTCGGCCAGCCACTGGTCGAGGCGCGCGAGGTGCGTGTCGTCGAGCACCCCATGGCCGGGGATGCACAGCTCGCCGCCCAGATCGAACAGGTCGTGCTGGATCGTGACGAGCGCGGTGCGGACGTCGTCCGGAAGCGGCTCGGCAAGCAACACGCCGAGGGTCGAGTTCAGCTCGTCGACGTCGCCGATCGCGGCGATGCGCGTGTCGTCCTTGCCGATGCGGCGGCCGTCGCCGAGGCCGGTGGTGCCGTCGTCGCCGGTGCGCGTGGCGATCTTGCTCAAGCGGTGGCCCATGTGAGTGTCCTCTCGTGCGCGGCCGCAGCGCGGGCCGGTTGGGTTGGTACGCGATTATCGCAGCCCGGGGCGGGGGCCGCAGCGGACGTTGCAGCGTAGAATGGGCCGAAAGTTCGACAAGCAGCCGTCAGGAGACACGAGTGAATCACCCCGACACGCCGGCCGCCACGCGCCGCCCCCTCCCGCCCGCGATGCTCGATGCGCTGCGCGCCGCCTTCGGCGAGCGCGTGTCGACCGCCGAGGCCGTCCGCGCCCATCACGGCCGCGACGAATCGCCGTTCGATCCGCAACTGCCCGACGTCGTCGTGTTCGCCCGCAGCGCGGATGAAGTCCGCGAAGTCGTGTCGCTTTGCGCGCTCTACAGTGTGCCGCTGATTCCGTACGGCGCCGGCTCGTCGCTCGAGGGCCACCTGCTCGCCGTGCGCGGCGGCGTATCGCTCGACCTGTCGGAAATGAACCGCGTGCTGTCGATCAACGCGGAAGACCTGACGGTCACGGTCGAACCGGGCATCACGCGCAAGGCGCTCAACGAAGCGCTGCGCGACACCGGCCTGTTCTTCCCGATCGATCCGGGCGCCGACGCCAGCATCGGCGGGATGACCGCGACCCGCGCGTCGGGCACCAACGCCGTGCGCTACGGGACGATGCGCGAGAACGTGCTCGGCCTGAGCGCCGTGCTCGCCGACGGCCGCGTCGTGAAGACGGGCTCGCGCGCGCGCAAGTCGTCGGCCGGCTACGACCTCACGCGCCTGTTCGTCGGCTCCGAAGGCACGCTCGGCGTGATCACCGAGATCACGCTGCGCCTGCATCCGCTGCCCGAAGCCGTGTCGGCCGCGATCTGCACGTTCCCGTCGATGGGCGACGCGGTGCGCACCGTAATCGAGACGATCCAGATCGGCGTGCCGATCGCGCGCGTCGAATTCGTCGATTCGCTCGCGGTGCGCTCGATCAACCGCCACTCGAACCTGACGCTCGCCGAGGCGCCGACGCTGTTCTTCGAATTCCACGGCACCGAAGCCGGCGTGAAGGAACAAGCCGAGCTCGTGCAGGCGCTCGCGGGCCAGAACAACGGCCAGGGCTTCGAATGGGCGACCCGCCCCGAGGACCGCACGCGGCTCTGGGCCGCGCGCCACAACGCGTACTTCGCGATGCTGCAGTTGAAACCCGGCTGCCGCGCAGTGACGACCGACGTGTGCGTGCCGATCTCGCAGCTCGCCGCGTGCGTCGAGGAGACCGAAGTCGACCTGCGCGCGTCGTCGCTGCCCTGCCCGATCGTCGGCCACGTCGGCGACGGCAATTTCCACGTCGCGATCCTGATCGATCCCGACAAGCCCGAGGAACTCGACGAAGCCGAACGCATCAACGACCGGATCGTCGAACGCGCGCTGCGCCTCGGCGGCACCTGCACCGGCGAACACGGGGTCGGGCTGCACAAGATGCGCTTCCTGCCGAAGGAGCACGGCGACAACGCGATCGACGCGATGCGCGCGATCAAGCTCGCGCTCGATCCGCGCAACCTGATGAATCCCGGCAAGATCTTCACGTGCTGACACGGCGGCGCGCCGCCGCGCCGCCGCAGGAGACCCCATGAACGCTTCCGTCGAACTGTCGAGCGCGACCCGCGCGCAGCGCCAGCGCGAAGTCGTGCAGGCGCTGATGGCCGTGCTGCCGACGCATTGCCTGCTGTTTCGCGACGAAGACACCGCGCCGTACGAATGCGACGGCCTGTCCGCGTACCGGCGGCTGCCCCTCGCGGTCGCGCTGCCCGAAACCGAGTCGCAGGTGCAGCGGATCGTGCAGATCTGCCGCCGCATGGAAGTGCCGATCGTGCCGCGCGGCGCGGGCACGAGCCTGTCGGGCGGCGCGCTGCCGATCGGCAACGGCGTCGTGCTGTCGCTCGCGCGCTTCACGCGCATCGTCGAGGTCGATCCGTACGCGCGCACGGCCACCGTGCAGCCCGGCGTGCGCAACCTCGCGATTTCGGAAGCCGCCGCGCCTTACGGGCTGTACTACGCACCGGATCCTTCGTCGCAGATCGCCTGCACGATCGGCGGCAACGTCGCGGAAAATTCCGGCGGCGTCCACTGCCTGAAATACGGGCTGACCGTGCACAACGTGATGCGCGTGCGCGCGGTCACGATCGAAGGCGAGATCGTCGAATTCGGCTCGCTCGGCCTCGACACGCCGGGCCTCGATCTGCTCGCGGTGATGATCGGCAGCGAAGGGATGTTCGCGATCGTCACCGAAGTCACGTTGAAACTGATCCCGAAACCGCAGACCGCGCAGCTCGTGATGGCGAGCTTCGACGATGTCGTGAAGGGCGGCGAGGCGGTCGCCGCGATCATCGCGTCGGGCATCATCCCGGCCGGGCTCGAGATGATGGACAAGCCGGCCACCCAGGCCGTCGAGGCGTTCACGCACGCGGGCTACGACCTCGACGCGAAGGCGATCCTGCTGTGCGAATCGGACGGCACGCCGGAGGAAGTCGCGGAGGAAATCGTGCGCATGACGGCCGTGCTGCGCGAGCATGGCGCGACGCGCATCCAGGTCTCGCGCAACGAAAGCGAGCGCCTGCGCTACTGGTCGGGCCGCAAGAACGCGTTTCCGGCCGCCGGGCGCATTTCCCCCGATTATTACTGCATGGACGGCACCGTGCCGCGCCGCGCGATCGGTCCGCTGCTCGCGCGCATCGAACAGCTCGAGACGCGCTACGGGTTGCGCTGCATCAACGTGTTCCATGCCGGCGACGGCAACATGCATCCGCTGATTCTCTACAACGCGAACGATCCGGACGAGCTGCACCGCGCCGAGCAGTTCGGCGCGGAAATCCTCGAATGCTGCGTGGAATTCGGCGGCAGCGTGACGGGCGAGCACGGCGTCGGCATCGAAAAGCTCAATTCGATGTGCGTTCAGTTCTCGCCGCAGGAACGCGACGCGTTCTTCGCGGTCAAGCGCGCGTTCGATCCGGCCGGGCTGCTCAATCCCGACAAGGGCATTCCGACCCGCGCGCGCTGCGCGGAATACGGTCGCCAGCACGTGCGCGGGGGGCTGCTGCCGCACCCCGACCTGCCGCGCTTCTGAGCACCGCGTGGCGGCGCGCCCCGTGCCGACGCGCGGGTCGCGACGTGCCGCCCTGCCCGCGCGCCGGCCATGCGCGCGGCGGCGCCCGCATGCACTCGTGATACGGGGCTTAGGGATAGTCGCGATGTGGATTCGCGCCACCCCGGTACAATCGACCGGACAACAAGACGAGATGGCAACGGAACATGGAAGAGGACGACATCGTCGCCGGATGGGCCGAGCGCATCCGCGCCGCCAGTGCCGACGGCCGGCCGCTGCGGATTCGCGGCGGCGGCACCAAGGACTGGTACGGCCAGGCGCTGGACGGCGAAATACTCGACACGCGCGCGTTTCAGGGCGTCGTGTCGTACGACCCGGCCGAACTCGTCGTCACGGTCCGCGCGGGCACGCCGCTCGCGCAGCTTGAAACTGCCCTCACCGAGTGCGGCCAGATGCTGCCGTTCGAGCCGCCGCACTTCGGCCGCACGGCTACCGTCGGCGGCTGTATCGCGGCCGGCCTCGCGGGCCCGCGCCGCGCGACCTGCGGCGCGCCGCGCGATTTCGTGCTCGGCGTCACGCTGATGAACGGGCGCGGCGAGTTGCTGCGCTTCGGCGGCCAGGTCGTGAAGAATGTCGCCGGCTACGACGTGTCGCGGCTGATGGCCGGCGCGCTCGGCACGCTCGGGCTGATGCTCGAGCTGTCGATCAAGGTGCTGCCGGTGCCAGTCGCCGAAGTCACGCTGAAGTTCGAGATGAGCGCGACCGACGCGGTGCGCAAGCTCAACGAATGGGGCGGCCATCCGCTGCCCGTCAGCGCGAGCGCGTGGCGCAACGGCACGCTGGTGCTGCGGCTGTCGGGCGCCGAGGCCGCCGTGAAATCGGCGAAGACGCTGCTCGGCGGCGAAGTCGTCGACGCGGTCGAGGCCGAGCGCTTCTGGGCCGGCCTGCGCGAGCACGCCGATCCGTTCTTCAACGGCATCCCGCCCGGCTATGCGCTATGGCGCCTCGCGCTGCCGTCGATCACCGAACCGATGCACCTGCCCGGCACCCAGCTGATGGAATGGGGCGGCGCGCAGCGCTGGTGGATCACCGACGCCGATGCGCAGACGGTGCGCATGAGCGCGAAGCAGGCTGGCGGCCATGCGACGCTGTTCCGCGCGGGTGACGCTTACGACCGCAGCGCGGGCGTGTTCACGCCGCTGCCCGCACCGTTGATGAAGATTCACCGCGGGCTGAAGGCTGCGTTCGATCCCGCACGCATTTTCAACCGCGGCCGGCTCTACCCCGAGCTTTAGGGTCTGTTTACCTATGGAACGCACATGCGAATGCCCGAAATCGCTCGTAGGGCAAGAAGTGAGGAGCGCCGTTTGGCCGAGCCAAACAAGTGACGACCGACGCCGCCATACGGGCGATTTCGGGCATTCCCGTGGAATGAATTTTTTAATTAGGGGTTGCCGCGAGAACGGCCGCTCGCCGCGTTGCGCGCCTTGCGAATACTTCAGTATTCGCGGCGTCGCGCGCCTCGCGAGCGGCCGTTCTCGCGGCAACGCATGCGCGTTCCATAGGTAAACAGACCCTAAATGCAAACGAACCTCGCCGATTTCATCCGCAATACGCCCGACGGCGACGAGGCCGACGCGATCCTGCGCAAGTGCGTGCATTGCGGCTTCTGCACCGCGACGTGCCCGACCTACCAGTTGCTCGGCGACGAACTCGACGGCCCGCGCGGGCGCATCTACCTGATCAAGCAGATGGTCGAAGGCGCGCCCGTCACGCGCAGCACGCAGCAGCACCTCGATCGCTGCCTCACCTGCCGCAGCTGCGAGACGACCTGCCCGTCGGGTGTCCAGTACGGCCGGCTCGTCGAGATCGGCCGCAAGCACGTCGAGGCGCAGGTGCAGCGCCCGGTGCAGCAGCGGCTCCTGCGCCGCGTGCTCGCGAGCCTCGTGCCGAACGCGGCGCTGTTCTCGCCGGTCATGCGGCTCGGCCAGCACGTGCGGCCGCTCTTGCCGAAACGGCTGCGCGACAAGGTACCGCTGCGCCAGCAGCTGCTCGAATGGCCGCAGCGCACGCATCCGCGCAAGATGCTGATGCTCGGCGGCTGCGTGCAGCCGTCGATGCTGCCAAACATCAACATCGCGACCGCACGCGTGCTCGACGCACTCGGCGTCGAGACGATCGTCGCGCCCGACGCGGGCTGCTGCGGCGCGATCCGCCTGCACCTGAACTATCACGACGAAGCACTCGCCGACGCACGCCGCAACATCGACGCGTGGTGGCCGTATCTCGAGCAAGGCGCCGAAGCGATCGTCATGAACGCATCGGGTTGCGGCGCGACGGTGCTCGAATATGCGCACCTGCTGCGTGACGATCCGGCCTATGCGGAAAAGGCGCAGCGCATCGTCGCGCTGACGCGCGACATCTCCGACGTGCTGCTCGCGTTCGAGGCCGAGATCGCGACGCTCGCGCGGCGCCGCGCGATCCATACCGTCGCGTACCACCCGCCGTGCACGCTGCAGCACGGCCAGCAGTCGCGCGGCAAGGTCGAGCGTCTGCTCGAGACGCTCGGCATCGACGTGCGGCTGCCGGCCGACAGCCACCTGTGCTGCGGGTCGGCCGGCACCTATTCACTGACGCAGCCGTCGCTGTCGTACCGGCTGCGCAAGCAGAAGCTGCTGAAGCTGCAGGCACTCGAGCCGCAGATGATCGTGTCCGGCAACGTCGGCTGCATCGCGCACCTGCAGAGCGGCACGCAGATTCCGGTCGCGCACTGGATCCAGCTCGTCGAGCATTTGCTGTATGGCTAGCGCGGCGCCGGGCCGGCCGGTCGCGCACGGCATCCCGTCCGTATAATGGGCGATTCGATGCGACGCGTGCCGTGCCGCATCCGCTGCCGTATCCGCCGTGGTATCCGCTTCTCGTGCCTGCTTCCGTGCCCGTCATGTCCGATTTCGCCGCCCGTCTCGACTCCGTTCACCGCCGCATCGCCGACGCCGCCCGCGCGGCCGGCCGCGATCCCGCCACCGTCTCGCTGCTCGCCGTGTCGAAGACGTTTCCCGCCGACGACGTGCGCGCCGCGCATGCGGCCGGCCAACGCGCGTTCGGCGAAAACTACGTGCAGGAATCGATCGACAAGATCGACGCGCTCGCGGATCTCCGTGCCGGGCTCGAATGGCATTTCATCGGGCCGCTGCAATCGAACAAGACGCGCCCGGTGGCCGAACGGTTCGACTGGGTCCATTCGGTCGACCGGCTGAAGATCGCGCAGCGCCTCGCCGAACAACGCCCCGCGCACCTGCCGCCGCTCAACGTGTGCGTGCAGGTGAACATCAGCGGCGAGGCGTCCAAGAGCGGCGTCGCGCCGGCCGACGTGGCCGAGGTCGCGCGCGCGGTCGCCGCGCTGCCGACGCTGCGCCTGCGCGGCCTGATGGCGATTCCCGAACCGGCCGGCGATACCGACGCGCAGCGCGCGCCGCATCGTGCGCTGCGGGCGCTGTTCGATACGCTGCGCGCCGACGGCCTGCCGCTCGACACGTTGTCGATGGGCATGTCCGCCGATCTCGAGGCCGCGGTGCTCGAAGGCGCGACGATCGTGCGCGTCGGCACCGCGCTGTTCGGCGCACGCGACTATTCGCACTGAGCGCCTCCCCTGTTCCGCCTTTCCGTTCACTCTCCTGCTCAATTCGAAACCATGAAAATCGCATTCATTGGCGGCGGCAACATGGCCGCGGCCCTGATCGGCGGCCTCATCAAGCGCGGCGTCGCCGCTGACGGCCTGTATGCCATCGACGTCAACGAGGAAGTCCGCGCGCGCGCCGCGCAGCAATTCGGCATCCGTACCGGCGCGGCCATCGACGCGACGCTCGCGGGCTACGACGCGATCGTGCTCGCGGTGAAACCGCAGGTACTGAAGGACGTCGCGCAGCCGCTCGCCCCGCATCTGAAGGCCCAGCTCGTGATTAGCATCGCGGCCGGCATCCGCGGCACCGATCTCGCCCGCTGGCTCGGCGACTACGCGCGTGTCGTGCGCACGATGCCGAACACGCCCGCGCTGGTCGGCATGGGCGTGACGGGCCTCGCCGCGCTGCCGGGCGTCGACGCGGCCGGTCGCGAGCTCGCGTCGAACGTGCTCGGCGCGGTCGGCGAGATCGTCTGGTTCGACGACGAAGCGCAGCTCGATGCCGTCACCGCGATCTCGGGGAGCGGCCCCGCCTACGTGTTCTATTTCATCGAAGCGCTGCAGGAAGCCGCGCGCCGCCTCGGCATGAACGACGAACAGGGCCGCGCACTCGCGGTCGCGACGTTCGCGGGTGCCGCGCAACTCGCCGCGCAATCGGGCGAACCGGCGAGCGTGCTGCGCGAGCGCGTGACGTCGAAGGGCGGCACGACGGCCGCCGCGCTCGCGTCGTTCGACGCGCAGGGCGTGAAGGAAGCGATCGTGCGCGGCGCGTTGGCCGCCGAGGCGCGCGCGAAGGAAATGGGTGACGAGCTCGGCCGCGCGTAAGCGTGGCGCACTGCGCCGGGTTTCCGGCACCGGCACCGGCAACAAAAAAGCGGCCTCGGCCGCTTTTTTGTTGGCATCGCGCGCCGGCGCGCGGCGGCCGCTTCAGTTACCTGCCGTGCCCGCCAGCAGGTAGTGCGCGGCGATCCCCGCGAACAGCACGCCGCCGAGCCAGTTGTTGTGCCGGAACGCCGCGAAGCACGGCATCCGCTCGCGGTCCTTGATCAGCGTGTAGTGATACAGCGCGCAGCCGGCCGCCGCGGCCCAGCCGGCCCAGTACGCGAGGCCGAAGCCGAGCGTCACGCCGATCCACACATAGATGCCGAGCGTCGCCGCATAGCAGAGCATGACGGCCGCGACGTCGAAGCGGCCGAACGTCAGCGCGGACGTGCGAATGCCGATCTTGATGTCGTCGTCGCGGTCGACCATCGCGTATTCGGTGTCGTACGCGACCGACCAGAAGATGTTCGCGATCAGCATCACCCACGCGAGCATCGGCACCGTGTCCTGCACGGCCGCGAACGCCATCGGGATGCCGAAGCCGAACGCGATGCCGAGATACGCCTGCGGAATCGCGAAGAAACGCTTCATGAACGGATACGAGCCCGCGACGAACAGCGCGACGACCGACAGCTCTTTCGTCAGCGTATTGAGCGGCTGGATCAGCAGGAACGAGATAAAGGCCAGCACCACCGCGATCGCGACGGCTTCCCATGCGCGGATCTTGCCCGACGTCAACGGCCGGTCGGCCGTGCGCTTCACGTGACGGTCGAAATCGCGGTCGGCATAGTCGTTCATCGCGCAGCCGGCCGAGCGCATCAGCAGCGTGCCGAGCACGAAGATCGCGACCAGCGGCCAGCGCGGATGGCCGTCCGACGCGATCCACAGTGCGTTGAGTGTCGGCCAGAGCAGCAGCAGGCTGCCGATCGGCTTGTCCATCCGGACGAGCCGCAGATACAGGGGAAAGCGGGCAAGCATGGCGAAGCACCGGGAAGATAATCCCGGCATTTTAGAGCCGAGCGGCGGTTTACGTCATGTCGGGCCGGCCCACATGCGGTTGCCGCGACCAGCGCGCCGGCCCCCGGGCCCCGTGCACGCGAGCCCGGCAGTCTGCGCGTCAATCAAGGGACAGATGCGTGGCCCGCGCGTACCGCGCTGTCGCCGGAATGCGAGCCGATGCGGGCAACCCGGCCCCGGTTCGGCGTCGGACACCCGCTCACGCCGGCCGCGCGGCGCGCGACCGGCCGCACCGAGCTTACGCGAGCAGCGAGCGCAGCATCCACGCGGTCTTTTCATGCGTCTGCAGACGCTGCGTGAGCAGGTCGGCGGTCGGTTCGTCGCTCGCCGCATCGGCGATCGGGAAGATTTCGCGCGCGGTGCGCACGACGGTCTCGTGCCCTTCGACGAGCTGGCGGATCATCTCCTCGGCCGCCGGCACGCCGTCGGCCTCCGGCACCGACGACAGCTTCGCGAAATCCGCGAACGTGCCCGGCGCGACGACGCCGAGCGTGCGAATGCGCTCGGCGACCAGGTCGACCGCGAGCCACAGTTCGTTGTACTGCTCTTCGAACATCAGGTGCAGCGTGTTGAACATCGGGCCCGTGACGTTCCAGTGGAAGTTGTGGGTCTTCAGGTACAGCGAAAACGTATCGGCCAGCAGCCGCGACAGGCCATCCGCGATTTTCTTGCGGTCCTTGTCGCTGATGCCGATGTTGATCTGCGTGGCGTTACCTTTCTTGGCCATCTTCGGGACTCCTCATTCGAAATGTTGAACCGGCGAAACCGCGTCAAGCAATCGGCATGCCGCACCGCTCGGCAGCCGTTCGCCACGTGCCAGTCTAGCGCGGCGAGCGAATCGCTGCGCTCAACCGCCGGCACTCGAGACGATCGGCGCGAGCGCGTGCAGCGCCTGTGCGGCCAGCTCGACCGCACCGCCAATGACGATCGCGAAACCGGCGATGCGCCGCGCCAGCTCGGCCGGCGTGCGCATCACGGGCGCCGCGAACGCGGCGCGCATGTTCAGCATCATTTGCGTCATGGTCGTCACTCCTTCGACAAGACCTTGAATCGGAAGAAAAAACGGCCGGTCGTGCGACCGGCCGTTGCACGCGACGTGACTGCGCTAGCGCGTCACGACGTTCACGCGAGGTCGAAGCGGTCGAGGTTCATCACCTTGTTCCAGGCCGCGACGAAATCGCGCACGAACTTCTCGTTCGCGTCCGCGCTGCCGTACACCTCGGCCAGCGCGCGCAACTGCGAGTGCGAACCGAAGATCAGGTCGACGCGCGTGCCGGTCCACTTGACCTGGCCCGTCGCACGATCGCGCCCTTCGAACACGTCGTTCGCGGCCGACACCGGCTTCCACTCCGTTCCCATGTCGAGCAGGTTCACGAAGAAGTCGTTCGACAGCGTGCCCGGACGATCGGTGAACACGCCGTGCTTCGCGTCGCCGACGTTCGCGCCGAGCACGCGCAGGCCGCCGACGAGCACCGTCAGCTCCGGCCCGTTCAGCGTCAGCAGCTGGGCCTTGTCGATCAGCAGCGCCTCGGCCGGCGTCTTGTACGCACTCTTCAGGTAGTTGCGGAACCCGTCCGCAACCGGCTCGAGCACGGCCATCGCGTCGACGTCCGTCTGCTCCTGCGACGCGTCCATCCGGCCCGGTGCGAACGGCACCGTCACTGCGACGCCGGCGTTCTTCGCGGCCTGTTCGACGCCGGCCGCACCGGCCAGCACGATCAGATCGGCGAGCGACACCTTCTTGCCGCCCGTCTGCGCATCGTTGAACGCCTTGCGCACGCCTTCGAGCGTCTCGAGCACCGCCGCGAGTGCAGCCGGCTGGTTCACTTCCCAGTCCTTCTGCGGCGCCAGGCGGATGCGCGCACCGTTCGCGCCGCCGCGCTTGTCGGAACCCCGGAACGTCGAGGCCGACGCCCACGCGGTCGACACGAGCTGCGCGACCGACAGGCCCGACGCGAGCACCTTCGCCTTCAGCGCCGCGACGTCCGCGTCATCGATCAGCGGGTGATCGACGGCGGGGATCGGATCCTGCCACAGCAATTCCTCGGCCGGCACTTCCGGGCCGAGATAGCGCGCACGCGGACCCATGTCGCGGTGCGTGAGCTTGAACCAGGCGCGCGCGAACGCGTCGGCAAACTCGGCCGGGTTCTCGTAGAAGCGGCGCGAGATCTTCTCGTAGGCCGGATCGAAACGCAGCGACAGGTCGGTCGTCAGCATCGTCGGGCGATGCTTCTTCGACGCATCGAACGCATCCGGAATCACTTCGTCGGCACCCTTCGCGACCCACTGGTGCGCGCCGGCCGGGCTCTTCGTCAGCTCCCATTCATAGCTGAACAGGTGCTTGAAGAAGTCGTTGCTCCACTTCGTCGGCGTCGACGTCCACGTGACTTCGAGGCCGCTGGTGATCGCATCGTGGCCCTTGCCCGATGCATACGCGCTCTTCCAGCCGAGACCCTGCTGCTCGATGCCCGCCGCTTCCGGCTCCGGACCGACGTCCGTCGCGGGGCCCGCGCCGTGCGTCTTGCCGAACGTGTGGCCGCCAGCGATCAGCGCGACCGTCTCTTCGTCGTTCATCGCCATCCGCGCGAACGTGTCGCGGATGTCGCGCGCCGCCGCGACCGGGTCCGGGTTGCCGTCCGGGCCTTCCGGGTTCACGTAGATAAGGCCCATCTGCACGGCCGCGAGCGGGTTCTCGAGATCACGGTCGCCCGAGTAACGGCTGTTCGGGCCGCCGCTCAGTTCCAGCCAGATCTTTTCCGAACCCCAGTAGACGTCGTCCGGTTCCCACGTGTCGGCACGGCCGCCCGCGTAACCGAAGGTCTTGAAGCCCATCGATTCGAGCGCGACGTTGCCCGTCAGGATCAGCAGGTCGGCCCACGAGATGTTGCGGCCGTACTTCTGCTTGATCGGCCACAGCAGCCGGCGCGCCTTGTCGAGGTTCGCGTTGTCCGGCCAGCTGTTCAGCGGCGCGAAGCGCTGTTGCCCACCGCCCGCGCCGCCGCGGCCGTCGGCGGTCCGGTACGTGCCGGCGCTGTGCCAGGCCATCCGGACGAACAGGCCGCCGTAGTGGCCGAAGTCGGCCGGCCACCAGTCCTGCGACGTCGTCATCAGCGCCTGCAGGTCGCGCTTCACCGCCGCGAGGTCCAGCTTCTTGAATGCTTGTGCGTAGTCGAAATCCTTGTCCATCGGATCGGACAGCGCCGAGTGCCGGTGCAGGATGTTCAGGTTCAGCTGGTTCGGCCACCAGTCCTTGTTCGACGTGCCGCCGGCCGCCGTATGGTTGAACGGACATTTCGATTCGGTCGACATGCTTTTTCTCCTTTTCTTGCTCGTGGGCCCCCACTTGCCGGGCGCGGTTCGTGGAGCAGTGCGGGGGGATGAAACGGAACAGGGTGGCCCTGTCGTACTACGGGGTGTCGGGCGTGGCTTTCGATGCGGATTTCGCGACTTCGGACCTGCAATGCCCCCTCATGACTGGACGGCGGTGAACGGGGGACACGGGAGCGGCGCGCGGCGGCATTCATCCACCGTACACACGGTCCGCGAGGTATGCGAACGCAATCGGGCGCAGGCTGCGGGCCGCCGCCCTAGCACGATTCACGACTTCATCGCGCGACGGGATGTTCCGTTGCGCCTGCTGCAATACCGACCGCATCATGACATCCTCCTTTGACGCTTGCATCCAGCGTGCGGATCGGGCTGTCCATCCGACGCCGATCCATGTAGAAGATTGTAGTTATATCTATCGAATATTGTAATTTAATAAAAATAATCTATGCGATAGGCAAAATAAACGGGGTCGCAAGACCCCGTTCATCATGCCGTCCCGCATGCCGCGGTGCGCTCAGTTCATCGTGGCCGGCATGTCGAGCTTCGCGACGCCCGGCAGGTGGCACGCGGCGATCGCGTCGCTGATCGCGTCGATCGCCGGCATCCGCGTGAAGCTCTTGCGCCACACCAGCACGACGCGGCGATCCGGCACCGGTTCGTTGAACGGCACGTACGACAGCAGTTCGGCGTCGGGGCCGTTCGCGCGCGGGCCGACCTCGGCGACCGACATCCGCGGCAGCACCGTGATGCCGACCCCGCTCGCGACCATGTGGCGGATCGTTTCGAGCGACGAGCCCTCGAAGGTCTTCTGGATGCCGTCGGCCGTCTGCGAGAAGCGCATCAGTTCCGGGCACACGCCGAGCACGTGATCGCGGAAGCAGTGGCCGTTGCCGAGCAGCAGCATGGTTTCCTGCTTCAGGTCCTCGGCGTCGATCTCGTCGCGCTTCTCCCACGGATGGCCGGCCGGCAGCGCGACGACGAACGGCTCGTCGTACAGCGGCCGCACCATCAGGCCGGTCTCGGGAAACGGCAGCGCCATGATCGCGGCGTCGATCTCGCCCTGCTTCAGCAGTTCGAGCAACTTCAGCGTGTAGTTCTCCTGCAGCATCAGCGGCATCTGCGGCACACGCTGGATCATCTGCTTGACGAGGGTCGGCAGCAGGTACGGCCCGATCGTGTAGATCACGCCGAGACGGAACGGGCCGACGAGCGGGTCCTTGCCCTGCTTCGCGATCTCCTTGATCGCGAAGGTCTGCTCGAGCACGCGCTGCGCCTGCGTGACGATCTGGTCGCCGATCGGGGTCACGCTCACTTCACTCGCGCCGCGCTCGAAAATCTGCACGTTGAGCTCGTCTTCCAGCTTCTTGATCGCCACCGATAGGGTCGGCTGGCTCACGAAGCAGGCTTCGGCCGCGCGACCGAAATGGCGCTCGCGCGCGACCGCGACGATGTATTTCAGTTCAGTCAGGGTCATTGTGGGTCAATCAGATATATACAGGCGATAGGTTTAATTTATACACCCACTGGGACCGATTCGCCAAGTTTCTCAGTATCGCAATGCGCGGAGCCGGCGGCGAATTTCGACTTCAAATCCGACCCTGAATGCGTCGATCATGCATCGATCACGCCTTCAGATACTGCTCCCGTGCGCCAAGCCAGCGGGCGAGATGCTGCGTGACGACGTCGGGATACGCGGCGATCAGTCGCGCCGCCGCGTCGCGGGCCGGGTCGATCAGCCAGCCGTCGGTCTCGAGGTTCGCGAAGCGCAGCATCGCCGCGCCCGACTGGCGCGCGCCGAGGAATTCGCCGGGGCCGCGGATCTCGAGGTCGCGCCGCGCGATCTCGAAGCCGTCGGTCGTCTCGCGCATCGTCTTCAGCCGCTCGCGGCCGGTGAGCGACAACGGGCCCGTGTACAGCAGCACGCACACCGATGCCGCGGTGCCGCGCCCGACCCGGCCGCGCAACTGGTGCAGCTGCGCGAGGCCGAAGCGCTCCGCGTGCTCGATCACCATCAGCGACGCGTTCGGCACGTCGACGCCGACCTCGATCACGGTCGTCGCGACGAGCAGTTGCACCTCGTTGCGCGTGAAGGCTTCCATCACGGCTGCCTTGTCGGCCGGCGACAGCCTTCCGTGCACGAGCCCGACCTTCAATTCGGGCAGGGCCGTGGCCAGCGTCTCGTAGGTCTCGACGGCCGTCTGCAACTGCAGCGTCTCGCTCTCCTCGATCAGCGGACACACCCAGTACACCTGGCGGCCGGTCAGCGCGGCCTCGCGCACGCGCGCGATCACCTCCTCGCGCCGCGCGTCGCCGACGAGGCGCGTCAGCACCGGCGTGCGGCCCGGCGGCAGCTCGTCGATCGTCGACACCTCGAGATCCGCGTAATACGTCATCGCAAGCGTGCGGGGAATCGGCGTGGCCGACATCATCAGCTGATGCGGCTGGAAATCGCGCGCGCCGTTGGCCGCGTTCGCGGCCTTCGCCCGCAGCGCGAGACGCTGCTCGACGCCGAAGCGGTGCTGCTCGTCGACGATCACGAGGCCGAGCCGCGCGAATTCGACCGTGTCCTGGATGATCGCGTGCGTGCCGATCACGAGCTGCGCGGTGCCGAGCGCCGCGGCCTCGATCGCCGCGCGCTTCTCCTTCGCCTTCAGGCTGCCCGCGAGCCACGCGACCGTCACGCCGAGCGGCTCGAGCCATGCGCGCAGCTTGCGCGCGTGCTGTTCCGCGAGGATTTCGGTCGGCGCCATCAGCGCGGCCTGGTAGCCGGCATCGATCGCTTGCGTCGCGGCCAGCGCGGCGACGACTGTCTTGCCGCTGCCGACGTCGCCCTGCAGCAGTCGCTGCATCGGGTGCGCGAGCGTGAGGTCGTGCGCGATCTCGTCGACGACGCGCGCCTGCGCGCCCGTCAGCGTGAACGGCAGCGCCGCGTAGAGGCGCGTCGTCAGCGCGTCGGCATCGGTCGCGGCGCGGCGCGGCATCGCGGGCGCCGCGCGCGTGCGGCGCTCCTCGTGCGCGCGCTTGAGCGACAGCTGCTGCGCGAGCAGCTCCTCGAACTTGATGCGCGTCCACGCCGGATGCGAGCCGTCCATCAGCGCGGCTTCGTCGGAATCGACGGCCGGGTGGTGCAGGATCCGCACGGCCTGCGCGAGCGTCGGCACGCCGAGCGGCTTCAGGTAGTCGCGCTCGATCTCGGGCGGCAGCAGCTCGGGCAGCGGCGTGCGCTCGACCGCGTTCTCGATCGCCTTGCGCAGATACGCCTGCGACACGCCGGCCGTGCTCGGATAGACGGGCGTGAGCACCTGCGGCAGCGGCGCATCGGCTTCGACCACGCGCACGGCCGGATGCACCATCTCCATCCCGAAGAAGCCGCCGCGCACATCGCCGCGCACGCGCAGCCGCTGACCGACGGCCATCTGCTTGACCTGCGAGCCGTAGAAATTCAGGAAGCGCAGCACGAGCTGCTCGCCGTCGTCGTCCTGGATCTTCACGACGAGCTGGCGGCGCGGCCGGTACGCGACCTCGTTGTCGAACACGACGCCCTCGGTCTGCGCGATGCCGCCCGGCAGCAGTTCGCCGATCGGCGTGAGCGTGGTTTCGTCCTCGTAGCGCATCGGCAGATGCAGCACGAGATCGATCGAACGCGTGAGGCCGAGCTTCGCGAGCTTGTCGGCGGTCTTCACGGGTTTGTCGGCGGCCGGCTTCTTCTTGCGCTTCGCGCCGGGTGCATCGGTTACGCCGGACGCCGCCGCGCCCGCTTCGTCGCCGCCGGCGCCCGCTTCGACGTCGGGCGCGGCGGCGGCCGGCTGCGCGAGCCGCCCGTCGGCGCCGCGCTTCGGCCCCGCGCGCCGCGGCGCCGCGCGCGCCTCGGAACCGCGCTCCGCCGCGCTTCGCGCGGGTAACGCGGCATCGTCCGCGTCGAACGGATCGGCGGAATCGGCAACGGCAGCGGAGGAACGGCGTGGTGACACAGGCATCGGATCGTCTGGGTGCTTCGCAAGGCAAGTACAATAGCGGCTTTCACGTCGTCCGAACGAACGACGCCGGTCAGGCCGCGCATCCCGTCATCATAGCGGCTCGCGCGCCCCATTCATGCGTTTCCGCCCTGTCGGCGGCGCCCGCCGGCCGTTTCGAACCAGCCCGCATGTTCACGCTTTCCGATTTCGATTTCAATCTGCCACCCGAGCTGATTGCGCAAACCGCGCTGCCCGAGCGCACCGCGAGCCGCCTGCTCGAGGTCGACCCCAGCGTCGAGCCCGCGCGCCTCGTCGACCGCAACTTCGCCGAGCTGCCGTCGTGCATCGCGCCCGGCGACCTGCTCGTGTTCAACGATACCAGGGTGCTGAAGGCGCGTTTCTTCGGCCAGAAGGCCAGCGGCGGCAGGATCGAGGTGCTGATCGAGCGCGTGACCGGCACGCATACGGCGCTCGCGCAGATCCGCGCGAGCAAGTCGCCGGGCGCCGGCACGACGCTGCGCCTCGCCGACGCGTTCGACGTGACGGTCGGCGAGCGCGTCGAACCGTTCTTCACGCTGCACTTCCCGCAGCCGTGCCTCACGCTGATCGAGCAGCACGGCCGCCTGCCGCTGCCGCCGTACATCGAGCACGACGCCGACGCGAACGACGAGACGCGCTACCAGACCGTCTACGCGAGCAACCCGGGCGCGGTCGCGGCGCCGACGGCCGGGCTCCATTTCGACCTGCCGCTGCTCGAGAAGCTCGACGCGATGGGCGTCGAGCGCGCCACGCTGACGCTGCACGTGGGCGCCGGCACGTTCCAGCCGGTGCGCGTCGATAACATCGCCGAGCACCGGATGCACAGCGAGTGGTACGACCTGCCGCAGTCGCTCGTCGACAAGATCGCCGCGACCCGCGCGCGCGGCGGCAACGTGATCGCGGTCGGCACGACGTCGATGCGCGCGCTCGAAGCCGCGGCGCGCAGCGCCGACGAAGCGGGCCGCCCGCTCGCGGCGACGCAGGCCGAGACCGACATCTTCATCACGCCCGGCTACCGCTTCCGGGTCGTCGACCGGCTCGTCACGAACTTCCACCTGCCGAAGTCGACGCTGCTGATGCTGGTGTCCGCGTTCGCGGGCGTCGAGACGATCCGCGCCGCCTACCGGCACGCGATCGACGAACGCTATCGCTTCTTCAGCTACGGCGACGCGATGCTGCTCACGCGGCGCGACACGCCGGAGGCACCGCAAGCGTAAGCGCGACGGGCGCGACGGTCCCGCACCGCATGCCCGTCGCCCCCGATTTCCCGCTGTGCGCGCCACGCTGGCCCGCACCCGCTTTTCCCGCCGCCGGGCACCCGGCGGCCTGTGCAACATGCGCCGGACTTGCGATCCGGAGTCAGCGCTTCAGCGCATACTCCGGTCGCATGCAACGCTTTTTCCGGTGGCAAGGAGAATGACGCGATGACCGAAGGTTCATCCCACGATACGCACGCGCCCGTGCAGGCGCGCCCGGCCAACGGGCTCGAATTCGAACTGCTGACGACCGACGGCCATGCACGCCGCGGCCGCGTGAAGCTCAACCACGGCGTGGTCGAGACGCCGATCTTCATGCCGGTCGGCACGTACGGCACGGTGAAGGCGATCCAGCCGCGCGAGCTGCACGAGATCAAGGCCCAGATCATCCTCGGCAACACGTTCCACCTGTGGCTGCGCCCGGGCCTCGACACGATCGACGCGCACGGCGGCCTGCACGGCTTCATGGGCTGGAACAAGCCGATCCTCACCGACTCGGGCGGTTTCCAGGTGTTCTCGCTCGGCGACCTGCGCAAGATCACCGAGGACGGCGTCACGTTCGCGTCGCCGATCAACGGCGACAAGCTGTTCCTGTCGCCGGAAGTGTCGATGCAGATCCAGAAGGTGCTGAACTCCGACATCGTGATGCAGTTCGATGAATGCACGCCGTACGCGACCAACGGCGTGCCGACGACGCACAAGGAAGCGGCCGACTCGATGCGCATGTCGCTGCGCTGGGCGAAGCGCTCGCTCGACGAGTTCGACCGGCTCGGCAACCCGAACGCCCTCTTCGGGATCGTCCAGGGCGGGATGTTCGAAGACCTTCGCGACGAATCGCTCGCGGGCCTCGCCGAACTCGGCTTCCACGGCCTCGCGATCGGCGGGCTGTCGGTGGGTGAGCCGAAGGAAGACATGATGCGCGTGCTGCGGCACGTCGGCCCGAAGCTGCCAGCCAACAAGCCGCACTACCTGATGGGCGTCGGCACGCCGGAAGACCTGGTCGAGGGCGTCGCGAACGGCATCGACATGTTCGACTGCGTGATGCCGACCCGCAACGCGCGCAACGGCTGGCTGTTCACGCGCTTCGGCGACGTGAAGATCCGCAACGCGACGCACAAGAATTCGCTGAAGCCGCTCGATGCGAGCTGCACCTGCTACACGTGCCAGAACTTCTCGCGCGGCTACCTGCATCACCTGCACCGTGTCGGCGAAATCCTCGGCGCGCAGCTCAACACGATCCACAACCTGCACTACTACCTGCAGCTGATGGGCGAGATCCGCGACGCGATCGAAACCCATACGTTCGACGCATTCCGCCAGCGCTTCGCGGAGGATCGTGCGAGAGGGGTCGACTGACGCGGGCAGCGGCCCGCACCGCTGCCCGCCCCGCTGCCCGTCACATGGGACAAGTACTAAATAACGCGTCCCACGTGCCGGTAGGACATGTACTAAATAACGCATTCCACGTGCCGGGCACGATCGCCAAACATTACAATCGCCTTTCCAGACAAGTCGCAACGGTGCGGGTTCATGCTTTAACGGCTTGATCCGAAAGCGCATTTGCCGCGCCGTTTGCGCATGGGGCCGGTGGTAGAATAACCGGCTTATTTTTCGATCTTCCCCTACGGAGAGACCAACGTGCCGTTCATTTCCAATGCCTTCGCGCAAGGCGCCGGTGGCGCCGAATCGAGCCTGATGAGCTTCCTGCCGCTCATCCTGATGTTCGCGGTGCTGTACTTCATCATGATCCGTCCGCAGATGAAGCGTCAGAAGGAACACCGCAACATGCTCGCGGCCATGGCGAAGGGCGACGAAGTCGTCACGAGCGGCGGCGTCGTCGGCAAGGTGACGAAGGTCACCGAAGGCTACATCGGCGTCGAAATCGCCGAAGGCACCGAAATCACCGTGCAGAAGGCCGCCGTCACGACCATTCTGCCGAAGGGCACGATCAAGTCGCTGTAAGGCTTTCACCGAGCGTCCGGCTCCCCGCGCCGTGCCCGCCTGAGAGAGCGGGCCGCCGCGGCGCCGGACGCGACGCTTTCACGCCAACCACCCGTTCGGCCCCCTCATGAATCGTTATCCACTCTGGAAATATGTCGTGATGGTCGTGGCGCTCGCCATCGGCTTTCTGTACACATTGCCCAACTTCTTCGGCGAAGCGCCGGCGGTGCAGGTGTCGAGCGGCAAGGCCACGGTCAAGCTCGACTCGACCACGCTGACCCAGGTCGAATCCGCGCTCGCGTCCGCGCAGATCAAGCCGGACGACATCACCTTCGAGAACACCGCGGCCAACGCGAACATCCGCGTGCGCCTGAAGGACACCGATACGCAGCTGCGCGTCAAGGACCTGCTGCAGAAATCGCTGAACGCCGATCCGAACGATCCGCAGTACGTCGTCGCACTGAACCTGCAGAGCGCGTCGCCGCGCTGGCTGACCGCATTGCACGCACTGCCGATGTATCTCGGCCTCGACCTGCGCGGCGGTGTCCACTTCCTGCTCCAGGTCGACATGACGGGCGCACTGACGAAGAAGCTCGACTCCGACGCATCCGACGCGCGCGCGCTGCTGCGCGACCGGAACATCCGCGACGGCGGCGTGAGCCGCGTCGATCAGTCCGTCGTCATCAACTTCAGCGATGCGCAAACGGCCGAAGACGCCCGCAAGGTGCTCGCCGCGTCGGTCACCGAACTGCAATGGGCGACCCAGCCCGGCGGCGGCGGCGTGCAGGTCGTCGGCACGTTCACGCCGGCCGTGCAGAAGTCCGTCGAGGACGCCGCGCTCAAGCAGAACCTGACGACGCTCCACAACCGCGTGAACGAACTCGGCGTGTCCGAGCCGATCCTGCAGCAGCAAGGCAGCGACCGCATCGTCGTCGAACTGCCGGGCGTGCAGGACACCGCGAAGGCGAAGGACATCATCGGCCGCACCGCGACGCTCGAGGCGCGCCTCGCCGATCCGATCAACACGCACCCGAACCCGAACGACCCCGTGCCGCCGGGCGAGGAGCTGTTCACGCAGGGCAACCAGGCGCCCGTGCTGCTGAAGAAGGAAGTGATCTTCACCGGCGACCGCATCATCGATGCGTCGGCCGGCTTCGACGAACACCAGCGTCCGTCGGTCAACATCCGCCTCGACTCGGCGGGCGGCCGCTCGGTGCGCACGGTGTCGCGCGAGAACATCGGCAAGCCGATGGCGATGGTGCTGTTCGAGAAGGGCAAGGGCGAAGTGCTGACGGTCGCGACGATCCAGTCCGAGCTCGGCGACCGCTTCCAGATCACGGGCCAGCCGACGCCGCAGGCAGCGGCCGACCTCGCGCTGCTGCTGCGCGCCGGTTCGCTCGCCGCACCGATGGACATCATCGAGGAACGCACGATCGGCCCGAGCCTCGGCGCGGACAACATCAAGATGGGCGTCCACTCGGTGATCTGGGGCTTCTGCGCGATCGCCGCGTTCATGATCGCGTACTACATGCTGTTCGGCGTGATCTCCGTGATCGGCCTGTCGGTGAACCTGCTGCTGCTCGTCGCGGTGCTGTCGCTGATGCAGGCGACGCTGACGCTGCCGGGTATCGCGGCAATCGCGCTCGCGCTCGGCATGGCGATCGACTCGAACGTGCTGATCAACGAGCGCGTGCGTGAAGAACTACGCGCCGGCCAGCCGCCGCAGCTCGCGATCCAGTCCGGCTACGCGCATGCGTGGGCGACGATTCTCGACTCGAACGTCACGACGCTGATCGCCGGCCTCGCGCTGCTTGCGTTCGGCTCGGGCCCGGTTCGCGCGTTCGCGATCGTGCACTGCCTCGGCATCCTGACGTCGATGTTCTCCGCGGTGTTCTTCTCGCGCGGGCTCGTCAACCTCTGGTACGGCGGCCGCAAGAAACTGAAGTCGCTCGCGATCGGCCAGGTGTGGAGGCCGGAAGGCGCCGCAGCCGGCGCATCGTTCACCGCGGCCGACGAATCGACCGACACGGCGCGCGCCGCGAAGCTCGGCGCCCCCGCGAAGGGCAATGCACCGCGCGCCGGCAAGCCGCAGCTGCGCAACCGCGCGCAGCAAGGCGTGTCGCCGAAGAAACCGGGCTCGACCCAATAAGGCCCCGGAGACGAAGCCATGGAATTTTTCCGCATCCGTAAAGACATTCCGTTCATGCGGCACGCGCTGGTGTTCAACGTGATCTCGCTGGTCACGTTCCTCGCCGCCGTGTTCTTCCTGTTCCACCGCGGGCTGCACCTGTCCGTCGAATTCACCGGCGGTACGGTGATCGAGGTCCAGTACCAGCAGGCCGCTCAGCTCGAACCCGTGCGCGCCACGCTCGGCAAGCTCGGCTACGCCGATGCGCAGGTGCAGAACTTCGGCACGTCGCGCAACGTGCTGATCCGCCTGCAGCTGAAGGAAGGCCTCACGTCCGCGCAGCAGAGCGATCAGGTGATGACCGCACTGAAGGCGCAGAGCCCCGACGTGTCGCTGCAGCGCGTCGAGTTCGTCGGCCCGCAGGTCGGCCGCGAGCTCGCGACCGACGGTCTCCTCGCGCTCGCGTGCGTCGTGATCGGCATCGTGATCTACCTGTCGATCCGCTTCGAATGGAAGTACGCGGTCGCCGGCATCATCGCGAACCTGCACGACGTCGTCATCATTCTCGGCTTCTTCGCGTTCTTCCAGTGGGAGTTCTCGCTGGCGGTGCTCGCGGCGATCCTCGCGGTGCTCGGCTACTCGGTCAACGAGTCGGTCGTCGTCTTCGACCGGATCCGCGAAACGTTCCGCCGCGAACGCAGGATGAGCGTGCCGGAAGTGATCAACCACGCGATCACGACCACGATGTCGCGCACGATCATCACGCACACGTCGACGGAAATGATGGTGCTGTCGATGTTCTTCTTCGGCGGCCCGACGCTGCACTACTTCGCGCTCGCGCTGACGGTCGGCATCATGTTCGGCATCTACTCGTCGGTGTTCGTCGCGGGCTCGCTCGCGATGTGGCTCGGCATCAAGCGCGAAGACCTGATCAAGGAAAAGAAGGGCGCACACGATCCGGACGATCCGAACGCGGGCGCGCAGGTTTGAGCCCGCGCCGTTTCGGCTGATACCAGAAGGCCGGTCCCTCGTGGACCGGCCTTTTTTCTTGCGCGTGGCGCTCGACGCTCCGCCCGCGTCACCGCAACTTCACCGGAACCCGAACCGCCGCCGCAGCACGACCAGCGCCGCGAGGCTCAACACGGCCGCGAACATCAGGTAGAAGCTCGGCGCGGTCTTCATCCCGGTCGCACGGATCAGCCACGCGATGATGAACGGCCCGAAGCCGCCGAAGATCGTCACCGCGACGTTATACGCGAGCGACATCCCGGTCGTGCGCGTCTGCACCGGAAACACTTCGGACAGCAGGCCCGGCAACGCCGCGAAATAGCCGGTCATCAGGAACGCGAGCAGCACCTGCAGCGCGATCAGCGTGCCGAAGCCCGGATGCGCGACCAGGTACGCGAACGCCGGATAGATCAGCACGAGAATGCCGAGCGCCGGCGCGATCATCACGCGCACGCGGCCGTAGCGATCCGACCAGTGGCCGACGAGCGGCGCGAACGCCATCTGGATCACGCCGACGACGAGAATCGCCGCGAACGCGGCCGACGGCGCGAGGCCGAGCTGCTTCACGCCGTAGGTCGGCATGAACAGCACGAGATAGGTCGCGACGGTGCCGAGCACGACCACGCCCATCGCGGCGACGAGCCGCGCCTTGTGCGACGCGAACGTGTCGCGCAACGGGGTCGCGGTGCTTTCGGCCGCGAGGAATTCGGGCGTCTCGTCGACCTTCGAGCGGATGTAGTACGCGACGGGCCCGAGCAGCAGCCCGAAGAAGAACGGAATGCGCCAGCCCCACGCGGCCATCTGGTCGGCCGTGAGCTGCGCGTTCAGCACGGTGCCGAAACCGGCGGCAAGCAGTGTCGTGAGGCCCTGGCTCGCGACCTGCCAGCTCGCGAAGAAGCCGCGCCGGGCCGGCACGTGCTCGGCCAGGAACGCGGTCGCGCTGCCGAATTCGCCGCCCGCAGAGAACCCCTGCATCAGCCGCGCGGCGACGAGGATCACCGGCGCCGCGACGCCGATCGTCCGGTAGGTCGGCAGCACCGCGATGACGAGCGTGCCGACCATCATCAGCAGGATCGACAGCGTGAGTGCGGCCTTGCGCCCCGCGCGGTCGGCGTACGCGCCGAGCACGATCGCGCCGAGCGGCCGCATGAAGAACGACACGCCGAACGTGCCGAGCGTGAGCAGCAGCGACACGGTGTCGTTGCCGGCCGGGAAGAACAGCTTCGAGATCGTCACCGCGAAGAAGCCGTAGGCGACGAGGTCGAACCACTCGAGCGCGTTGCCGATCGACGCGGCGACCACCGCGCGCCACACGCGCGGCGACGAGGCAATGGAGCGGGACTGCGTGACGGCGTGCATCGGCGATCTCCTTGTCGTTGTACGTTCTGTTCGAGGCGGCCGGTGTCGCGCCGTCGGCCTGCCCGGCGCCGCATGGCCGCATGCTGCGCTCGGGCGATTATAGGCGCGCAAAAAAAACCGCCGCGACCCGGTAACGGGAGCGCGGCGGTTTGCCTGCGTGGGCCGGCACGATGGCCGGCCTCGCCGGGGAGTCTTACTGCTGCTTGACGGCTTCAGCCGTGATCAGCAGCTTCGTCTTCATCTTGAAGCCGTATTGCTTGCCGTAGTCGAGGCCGAAATCGTCGCGGCTGAATTCGCCGACCGCGTCGACGCCGCACACTTCACGCTTGAGCATCGGGTGCGGCATGCACTTGAACGAGTCGATCTTCAGCGTGACCGGCTTCGTGACGCCATGCAGCGTCAGGTTGCCGACCACCGACACGGGCTTGTCGCCGTCGAACTTGATCGTGCCCTTGTAGTTCGCCTGCGGGAACTTGGCGGCGTCGAAGAATTCGCCCGTCTGCAGGTGCTCGTCGAGCTTCGTGCTGCCCGTGTGGATCGACGCGATGTCGGTCGTCACGTCGACCGTACCGGTCTTCGCCGCGCGGTCGAGCGTCACGGTGCCGCTCGACTTGTCGAACTTGCCGCGCCAGACCGACAGGCCGCCAAAGTGGTCGGCCTCGAAGCTCGGGTACGTGTGGCTCGGGTCGAACTGGTACGTCGCGGTGTCGGCGAATGCCGAGAACGACAGCGAAGCGGCCAGCGCGCCGGCGGCGATGATCAGATGCTTTTTCAAACTCATTCTCCTTTGAACAGCGCCGCGCCCGCGCGCGGCATTCGGGTAATGCAACAGCGCGCCACTTACTTCGTGGCGACGAGATGGAACTTGATCTGCACTTCGTCGGCGACGATCGACGTGTCCTTCCACTCGCCGGTGCCGACGTTGAACGCCGAACGCTTGATCGGCAATACGCCGTCGAAGGTCTGCGTCGCGCCGCTCTGCGTGACCGTGACGGGCACCGTGACGGTCTCGGATTTGCCCTTGATCGTCAGCTTGCCGGTCACGTTGTACTTGTTGCCGCCCGCCGGCGCGATCGCCGACGACGCGAAGGTCGCCTGCGGATACGTCTTCGCGTCGAACCAGTCCTTGCCCGCGACCTGGTCGTTGTACATCTTGTCGCCCAGGTCGAAGCTCGCGATATCGATCGTCATCTGCGCGCTGCCCTGCGCGGCCTTCGCCGGGTCGAACTTCACCTGCGCGGAGAACTTCTTGAATGCGCCTTCGGTCGGCACGTTCATCTGCTTGGACACGGCGGACACCTTGCTCTTCGCGAGATCGACGTCGGCGTGCGCCGCACCCGACGCGACAAGCGCCACCGCGGCGAACGCGGTCAGCATGGAGCGGGAGAAAGACACTTTCATGGGATCCTTCATTTGGCAAAGGGAAGCATCCGCGACAGCAGGCCGTCGCGGTCCAACAACTGGTGCTTGAGCGCCGCGAGCACGTGCAGCGAAACGAGCGCAAGCAAAATGTAATTCAAGGACACATGAAGCGTCTTGAACGTTTCCTTCAACACCGGATCGGGATCGATCAGGCGCGGCAACGGCACGATGCCGAGGTAGACGACCGGGATGTTCGACGCCGAGCTGTACAGGTAGCCGGTAATCGGGATCACGAGCATCAGCACGTACAGCAGGACGTGCACGCCGTGCGACGCCGCCCGCTGCCATGCCGGCGTATTGCCCGGCAGTGCCGGCGACGCATGGGTCGCACGCCACAGCACGCGCACGACGGCCAGCGCGAACGCCGTCACGCCGATCCACTTGTGCCACGAGAAATACTTCAGCTTGGTCGGCGTGAAACCGGGGATGTCCGTCATCACCCAGCCGAGCGCGAAGCCGCAGATGATCAGCAGCGCGATCAGCCAGTGCAGCGCGATCGCGGTCTGCGTGTAACGTGCCGGCCGGGCCGGCAGCGAATTCGATGCCATCTTGGTTTCCTCAGTTGAGCGAACGGCCGCGCCGGTAAATTCGTCCGACGCTTGCCACGGCCGCCATGCTACCGCAACCTTTTGTCCTGCGCGGACTCTGAGGACAGGCGCGCCAGCCGGCCGCCATGCTCACGCCATGTTACCGATCGGTCACCCGATAGCGGAACATTGACGCGCCGAAAGAGCCGTTTTGGTAAGATTGGCGCGGGTTTCGGCCCCGTCGGCGTACGTTTCTGCCGTCACGCAACCGCCTCCTCCATGCAACGATACGACCTGATTGCCTGCCACGAATGCGACGCACTGTTGCATAAACCGCGCCTGAGCGGTCGCGAAATCGCGCGCTGTCCGCGCTGCGACGCACTGCTCTACCGCAACAGCACCACACAGATCGAGCGCATCAGCGCGCTCGCGGTCGCGGCACTGGTCACGTTCGTCATCGCGCAGACGTTCCCGATCCTCGAGATGGACCTGAACGGCACGCGCGTGCAGACGACCTTGATCGGCGCGATCGAGTCGCTGTGGCACCAGGGCATGGAAGTCGTCGGTGTCATGGTGTTCTGCTCGACCGTGCTGTTTCCGCTCGTCGAGATGGCCGCGCTGCTTTACGTGCTGCTGCCGATCCGCCGCGGCGTCGTGCCGCCGGGCCTCAACCTGGTGCTGCGCACGATCCAGCTCGTGCGGCCGTGGGGGATGATCGAGGTATTGATGCTCGGCATCGTCGTGACGATCGTGAAGATGGTGAGCCTCGCGCGCGTCGTGCCCGACGCCGCGCTGTTCGCGTTCGGCGCGCTCACGCTGATGACCGCCGTCGTGCTGATGTTCGATCCGCGCACGCTGTGGGACATCGCCGACGAACTGCGCGCCGGCCGCGCGCCCGGGCGGCCCGACGCCGCCGCGCCGCCGCAAGACCCGCGCCGATGACGACGCCGAACGCGGCCCGCGAGGGCTACGCCAGCTGCCACGCATGCGGGCTCGTGCAGACGATCGATCATCCGCATGCGCGTTGCGCGCGCTGCGGCAGCACGCTCCATTTCCGTACGCCGGACAGCATCATGCGCACCTGGGCGCTGCTGCTCGCGGCCGCGATCCTCTATATCCCGGCGAACCTGCTGCCGATCATGCGCACCTCGTCGATCGTCGGCTCGCAGGAAGACACGATCATGAGCGGCGTCATCTATTTCTGGACGTCGGGCGACTGGCCGCTCGCCGTCGTCGTGTTCGTCGCCAGCATTCTCGTGCCGATGCTCAAGCTCGGCGTGCTGCTGATCCTCGTGATCAGTTCGCAGCGCCGCACCACGTGGCGGCCGCTGCAGCGCACGCGGCTGTACCGGATCGTCGAGCGGATCGGCCGCTGGTCGATGCTCGACATCTTCGTCGTGACGCTGACCGTCGCGCTCGTCCATTTCCGTTCGCTCGCCGTCATCACGGCCGGCCCCGGCGCACTCGCGTTCGGCTCGGTCGTGATCCTGACGATGCTCGCGTCGATGCAGTTCGATCCCCGCCTGATCTGGGATCCAGTCGAAACCTCAGGGAAACACCATGAATAGTCCGCAAGGCCCGCAGCACGACGCGTCCCGGCCGCCCGACCCGTCGATCTCGACGAAAAGCGGCTGGCTGCCGTCGCTCGTCTGGCTCGTGCCGCTGATCGCCGCGCTGATCGGCATCGGCCTCGTCGTCAAGTCCGTGCGCGAACGCGGCCCGGAAATCTCGATCAGCTTCCACAGCGCGGAAGGCCTCGAGCCGGGCAAGACGCAGGTCAAGTACAAGGACGTCGAGATCGGCATGGTCAAGACGATCAAGCTGTCGAAAGACCTGTCGCGCGTGCTCGTCCAGGTGCAATTGAAGAAGGAAGCCGAGGACTTCGCCGTCAAGGGCTCGCGCTTCTGGGTCGTGCGTCCGCGCGTCGGCGCGACCGGCGTGTCGGGGCTCGGCACGCTGCTGTCGGGCGCGTATATCGGCGTCGACGGCGGCCACGGGCAGGACACGCAGACCGACTTCACCGGGCTCGAATCCCCGCCGGCCGTGACCGGCGACCAGAAGGGCACGCAGTACGTGCTGCGCGGCGATTCGCTCGGCTCCGTCGACATCGGCTCGCCGGTTTACTACCGCCGCGTGCAGGTCGGACAAGTGGTCGGCTTCTCCCTCGACAAGGACGGCACGGGCGTCACCTTCAACGTGTTCGTCAATGCACCGTACGACCAGTACGTCGGCGTGAACTCGCGCTGGTGGCAGGCGAGCGGCGTCGATCTGCGGCTCGATTCGAGCGGCCTGAAGCTGAACACGCAGTCGCTCGCGACGGTGATCCTCGGCGGCATCGCGTTCCAGACGCCGCCCAACCAGGGCACCGGTGCGACCGCGCCGAACAACACGACCTTCCGCCTCGGCTCCGACGAGGGCGACGCGATGCGCGATCCGGACGGCCAGCCGCTGCAGGTCGTGATGAACTTCAACCAGTCGCTGCGCGGGCTCGCCGTGGGCGCGCCGGTCGACTTCCGCGGCATCGTGCTCGGCGAAGTGACGAACATCGGCATCGACTACGATCCGAAGACCAAGAACTTCCTGATGCCGGTCACGATGAACGTGTATCCGGAGCGGCTCGGCCGGCGGTTCCGCGAAACCATCGAGAGCCAGGGCGAACCGGCCCGCCGCGACATCGTCGAGCGCCTCGTCAAGCACGGGCTGCGCGGCCAGCTGCGCACCGGCAACCTGCTGACGAGCCAGCTGTACGTCGCGCTCGACTTCTTCCCGAAGGCGCCGCCCGCGACGATCGACACCACACGCCAGCTGCTGGAGCTGCCGACGGTGCCGAACACGCTCGACGAGCTGCAGCTGCAGGTCGCCGACATCGCGAAGAAGCTCGACAAGGTGCCGTTCGACCAGATCGGCGCGAACCTGAACAGCGCGCTGTCGAACGCCGACAAGCTGTTCAAGCAGCTCGACACGCAGATCGCGCCGCAAGCGCGCGACACGCTGTCGGCCGCGAAGCAGACCTTCTCGACCGCCGAGGCGACGCTGCAGCAGGATTCGCCGCTGCAGTCCGACGTGCGCGGCGCGCTGAAGGAGCTCACGCGCACGCTGCAATCCCTGAACGCGCTCGCCGACTATCTGGAGCGCCACCCCGAATCGCTGCTCAAGGGCAAGCCAGGAGACCAACAATGACGACACGCGTGAACGGTTTCGCGAGCGGCGCGGCGGCGGCTTTCGCCGTGCTCGCGCTCGCCGCGTGCAGCTCGCCGCCCGCGCGGTTCTACACGCTGAGCCCGGCCGGCGCCACGACCACCGTGCGCACCGCGCCGGCCAACCCGCCCTTCCTGATCGAGGTGCCGTCCGTCGGCGTGCCCGAACAGGTCGCGAAGAACCAGCTCGTCGTACAGAAGAACGCCGCGCAGGTCGACGTGCTCGAACAGGAGCGCTGGGCCGCGCCGCCCGCCGACGAGATCCGCCGCGCGCTGTCCGACGATCTCGCCGCGCAGCTCGGCACGATCGACGTCGCGAATTCCGCGTACCCGGTCGGCGTGCCCGTCTATCGGATCAGCGTGAACCTACAGCGCTTCGATTCCTGGCCGGGCAAGCGTGCGGCGATCGATGCGGTGTGGAGCGTGCGCGCGCTCGGCACGCAGGCGGTGATGACGTGCCGCACGAGCGTCGCGGAACCAGTCGGGGATGGCTACGACGCGCTCGTCGCCGGCCACCGGCGCGCGCTCGACGTGATTGCGTCGCAGGCTGCGTCCGGCGTGCGCGCGATGGCCGCGCAGCGCGATGCGATGGCGACGGCCACGCGGACCGCGTCGGCCAAGGCAACGGCCACCGCGCCCGTGCTGCCCTGTCCGGCCAATCCGACGCCCGGCGGCGACGCGGGCACGAGCGGCAAGTCCGGCGCGTAAGCGTGCGGCGCGCGGGCTGGCGTCCGGTGTATTCGCACCGGCCACCGCATTCGGCACGCGCCGCCCGATAGCGCTCATCGGCGGCGATCCGCGTGCGCGCCGCCGCGCACGCGCGCGCGCTGCCATCGCCGAGCAGCCGCCCCCGCGCACCCTCCATCGGCCGGACGGCCGCTTTGCACTGTTTGTCAAAATCCGCCGGAACCGGCGCCACGCCATACGGTCGACTTGCGTTTTCGCGCCCGATTGACGATCCTACGCACTTTCCGGCTCGCGCCGCCTGTCGTGCGCGCCAGCCGGCGGCGATCCGCCCGTGTCCGGTCCGGTCGCCGCGTCTCCCGGGCGCCCGCACGCGATCCGCGTGCACCGCGTCGCGGCAGCCGCATCGCGGGTCGCCGCGTATTTTCCGGCCCCAGACCAGCCTTACCGTTCCCCCGGCGCCGTGCCGTGTCGTTTCCGGCCGGCACCCCGAAACCGCCCGTCCAGGGCTTTCGCTATTCCGTTTATGTTTCGTTCCCTGACGACCCTGATCAAGAAGTGGCGCGCGTCGCGCAGTACGGGCCACCAGCTCGACGCGCTGCTCGCGCATGCCGACGCAAACGCGTCGTACGCCGAGCGCAGCGAATGGCTGATCGAGCTCGCGCACTGGCTGCGCCGCAGCGGCACGATGCAGGCCGCGCCGGACGCGACGACCGAGCACGACGCCGACACGCGCACCTATCCGGCACACGCGCGGCTGCGCTACCTGTTCCACGTGCTCGACCGCAATCCCGTGTGGAAATCGCACGCGGCGCGCATCCTGCGCGGGATCCTGCGCGAATGCGACGGCATCTCGCTGCTGTGCGACGCGGGGATGCCGGTGCATTCCGGCTTCTTCGGCGCGCTGTTCGAGCGGATCGACTCGTCGCTGATCCCGCCCGCGCCGAACCGCCGCGAGCTGACCGCGCTGTTCACGCTGATGTTCCCGGCGCCGGAAGACGCGCAATGGATCGACGCGCTGCCCGACGACCTGCTCGCCCGCCTCGCCGATCTGAACGCGTACGACGTCACCGACGAAGAACGCCATGAGCCCGGCTCGTTCTCGCGCGACCTGCTGGCCGCGCTGCACAACCTGACCTGCCAGATCAGCTCGACCGGCCTGTCGCAGACGGTGCGCAACCGCCTGTCCGACGACGACGCGCGCAAGCCGCTCGAAACGCAGCCGTTCTACCGCCTCACGCGCGCGATGCTCGCGGTCGAGACCGCGCACGCGGCCGTCGAGGACGGCGGCGATTCGAGCAAGCTGCTGCACGAGGTGAACTATCTGCGCGTGCTGCTCGACGAATGCCGGACCGCGGTCGACGACGTGTTCTCGCACCTGTACCGCAACGGCGTGTCGGTCGACATCGTGTTCCAGGTCGAACGGATGCGCATGCGCATCCTGCGCGCCGAAACGCTGCTCAACGCCTGGATGGCGCGCGACGACCTGCATGGCATGGCGCGCCTGACGGCCGAGCTCGTCGATGCGAACCAGAACAGCCAGAGCGTGTCGCACCTCGTGCGCAGCAACTTCTCGCTGTTCGCGCGCAAGCTGGTCGAGACCAACGCGGACACCGGCGAGCACTACATCTCGCGCGGCCGCGCCGAATACCTGAAGATGCTGCGGATGGCCGCGGGCGGCGGCCTCGTCACCGTCGCGACCGTGTGCGTGAAGTTCGCGATCACCGGCGCGCACCTGCAGTCGGTGCTCGAAGGGTTGCTCGCGGGCATCAACTACGCGGCGAGCTTCATGCTGATGCACTTCCTGCACTTCACGCTCGCGACCAAGCAGCCCGCGATGACCGCGCCGACGCTCGCGCGCGAGCTCGACGCAACCGGTCACGACGAAGGCGTGAAGGCGTTCGTCGCGTCGGTGATCGCGCTGATCCGCACGCAGGCGGCGGCGATCTGCGGCAACGTGCTCGTCGTGCTGCCCGTGTGCCTGCTCGTGCAGCTGTTCGCGGGCCACCTGCTGCACGGCAACCTGATCTCGCCGGAAAAGGCGCACGCAACGCTGCATTCGTTCTCGCTGCTGGGCCCGACGCCGTTCTATGCCGCGCTCACGGGCGTGCTGCTGTGGTCGTCGAGCCTGCTCGCGGGCTGGGCCGACAACTGGTTCGTGCTGCACCGGGTCGGCGACGCGCTCACGTACAACCGCCGGCTGCGGCTCACGCTCGGCGCGTCGGGCGCCGCGAAGCTCGCGCATTTCTGCCGGTCGAACGTCGCGGGCGTGGTCGCGAACGTCGGCCTCGGCCTGATGCTCGGCCTGGTGCCGGCGATCGTCACCGTGTTCCTGTTCCCGTTCGAGGTGCGGCACGTGACGCTGTCGGCCGGCTCGATCGGGATCGCGCTCGGCGTGCTCGGCAAGGACGCGCTGAGTACGCCGGAGCTGTGGTGGGCCTGCGCCGGCGTGCTGAGCATGGCGATCCTCAACGTGCTCGTGAGCTTCGCGCTCGCGTTCACGATGGCCGTGCGCTCGCGCAGCCTGCGCCGCGCCAAGGTGCGCGCGCTGGTCGGCGCGATCGTCCGCACGGTGCTGTCGAAGCCGTCCGCGCTGTTCTGGCCGGCCGGCGCCCCGGCCGCGCGGGCCGGCCAGCCGGACTCGCACTGACCGCGCGACGGTAGCGCGGCGCCCGCCAGGGCGCCGCCGCGCGGACTGCCCGGCCCGCGGGCGCGCCGGCGCACGCGCGCCGGCGTCCCGAATCGGACGCAACACCGGCCGCGGCCGCCCGCGCCGCGTACAATGGTGGACTTTTGCACGCCCTCACCCGCCTTATGTCCTCGCCCACCCTGTACGAATTCTTCGCTCCCTGCCCGCGCGGCCTCGAAGCGGTGCTTGCCGCCGAGCTGGCCGAAATCGCCGGCCGCCATCTGGACGGCGCGCCGTTCACTGCGGGCGCGCAGGTGCCGGGCGGCGTTCATTTCCGCGGCGGCTGGGCCGCCGGCATGGCCGCGAACCTCCATTCGCGGATTGCCAGCCGGATCCTGCTGAAGATCGCGCACCGCCCGTACCGCAACGAACAGGACGTCTACGCGCTCGCGCTCGAGCAGCCGTGGGAACGCTGGTTCGCCGCGACGCAGACGCTGCGCATCGACATCACCGCGATCAAGTCGCCGCTGAAGAGCCTCGAATTCACGACGCTGCGCGTGAAGGACGCGATCTGCGACCGGATGCGCGAGAAGACCGGCGCGCGACCGAGCATCGACACCGGCGCGCCGGACGTGCGCGTGTTCGCGTTCCTGACGGCCACCGAGTGCACGCTGTACCTCGATACGTCGGGCGAGCCGCTGTTCAAGCGCGGCTGGCGCCTCGACAAGGGTGCGGCGCCGCTGCGCGAGAACCTCGCGGCCGGCATCCTGCGCCTGACGGGCTGGACGCCCGGCACCGCGCTGTACGACCCGATGTGCGGCAGCGGCACGTTCCTGGCGGAAGCCGCGCAGATCGCGCTCGGCGTCGCGCCGGGCGTCGAGCGCCGCTTCGGCTTCGAAAAGCTCAAGCAGTACGACATCACCGCATGGCAGGGCCTGAAGGTCCCGGCGCTCGACGCGAAGCGCGCGGCGCGCGGCAAGCGCGAGGCGCTCGGCGTGTACGGCAGCGACATCTCCGGCGACATGCTCGAGAAGGCGCGCGCGAACCTCGAGCGTGCGGGCGTACCGTCGGTGTGGCTCAAGCAGGTCGACGCGCGCGGCATGACGCCGCCGTGCGACGGCCCGGGCATCATCCTCGCGAACCCGCCGTACGGCGAGCGGATCGAGGTGCGCGGCCGCAGTGCGCGCGGCGAGGTACGCGAGACGGGCCGCAACCGCGACAACGACGACGCATTCCGCCGCACCCACACCGACGCGCCGGACAGCGAGTTCTTCAACGCGCTCGGCGATGCGCTCAAGCAGCGCTTCACGGGCTGGCAGGCGTTCCTGCTGACGTCGGACCGGTCGCTGCCGGGCCTGCTGCGCCTGCGCGAGTCGGCGAAGACGCCGCTGTTCAACGGCGCGCTCGAATGCCGGCTGTTCCGCTTCGACCTGATCGCCGGCAGCGTGAAGGCACGCCCGGCCGCGCCGGAAGGCGACGCCTGACACGCGAAGCGGCCGCTGCGGCCGCCTGCTGACACCCTGACGACGCCCGGCATCCGCCGGGCGTTTTTCGTTGCGCGGCGGCGATGCGCGCCGATGCGCGGCGGTGCTACGGCCGCCGCGCTTCGATCCGCCGTCGATCCGCTCGTCCCACACGGTGCCGCCCGGCCGGGACGCCGGCGAAGCCGCCGAAGCCGCCTTTCGTCAGCACCGCCATGACTACTGACAGCACGCTGTCAGCAGCGTCCGATCACACTGCAATCCCGGCGCAATGCAAGGCTGGTTTCCATCAACAACCCGAACAAGACAAGGAACTCGTCATGACGTCCGCAACTGCAACTGCATCCGCAACCCTCGAAAGTGCGATCGCGTGGTTCGACATCCCGTCCCTCGATTTCGACCGGGCGATCCGTTTCTACGAAACCGTGCTGCAAACGACGCTGCAACGCGAAGTCATCGGCGGCGTGCCGATGGCCATGTTCGATCACGAAGCATCGAGCACGGGCGGCAGCATCGTGTTCGATCCGCAGCAGATGAAGCCGAGCGCGAACGGCGTGCTCGTCTATCTGAACGCCGGCGAGTCGGTCGTCGCGGCGCTCGAACGCGCGAAACGCGCGGGCGGCGTCGTGCAGGGCTCGGTCATCGAGCTGCCGAACAACTACGGCTACATCGGCTACCTGATCGATACCGAAGGCAACCGCGTCGGCCTGCACGCACCGAAATGCCACTGAGCGCGTCCACGATCCGGCCGGCGCGGCGCTATCATCGCGAAGTTCCCGTCGCCGTTGGAGTCGAGGTGCAGCCATGACGCGCCGTGCCGACCGCCTGTTCCAGATCGCCGAGCTGTTGCGCGGTCGGCGTCTCACGACCGCGCAGCAGCTCGCCGACTGGCTGTCAGTGTCGCCGCGCACGGTCTATCGGGACGTGCGCGACCTGCAACTGTCAGGGGTGCCGATCGAAGGCGAGGCCGGCATCGGCTACCGGCTGAACCGCAACGCGAGCCTGCCGCCGCTCACGTTCACGGCCGAGGAACTCGCGGCGCTCGCCGTCGGCGCGCGGATGCTCGAGACCTGGGGCGGCGCCCGCTTCGCGGGTGGTGCGCGCTCGGCGCTCGCGAAGATCGCATCGGCGATGCCGGCCGACAAGCGCACGGCGCTCGACCGCCTGCCGGTGTTCGCGCCGTCGTTCCACATCGACGAGACGTTCTGCGCGAAGGTCGACGCGATCCACCAGGCGGTCGACACGCACCACATCGTCAGCTTCGACTATCGCGACCGGCTCGGCGCGCACACGCGGCGCCGCGTGTGGCCGCTCGGGCTCGTCTATTGGGGAGGACGCTGGACGATCGGCGCGTGGTGCGAACTGCGCGGCGACTTCCGCACCTTCGATATCGCGCGGATGGGCGACATCACCGTGCACGAGCAGTTTCCGGACATGGAAGGCCGGCGGATCGCCGACTACATGCGGATCGCGGAAGCGCCGATGCGCTGACGCGCGCGGCGGCGGCATGCCGGATGCCGCCCCACCGGCCCCGCCGTCCTTCGCGCGCCGGGGCGTCGGCGCCCCGGCAACACCTGTCAGCCCTCGAACACCACCGGCCGCTTCGGCCGCTCGTCGACGTGCAGCGAAAACACGTCGGCGCGCGCATAGTGCCCGACCACGTCGAAGTCGTAACGCGCACGCACGAGTTCGTCGGTATCGATGCGCGCGGTCACGAGGCCGGCCTCGCCGATCAGCGGCTCCGTCAGCAGGTCGCCGAGCGGCCCGACGATCACACTGCCGCCGCGGATCAGCGGCCGCTCGGGATCCCAGCCCGGCACGTCGATGCCGAGCGATCGCGCAGTCGACGTCATTGCGCGCACTCGCGTGCCCGGTCGAGCTGCCGCACTACCCGGTGGAGATCGGCTGGCGCACGAGCACGCAGCGCGCCCCGGCGATCGTGCGCGTGCGGGACACGATCGCCGCCTGCGTCGCGACGATCGTCGCACCGTGAAAAATAGGGGCGCGATTAAGCGTCTCCGCTTCGTACTTGCGCCCTGGCCGTTCGCCGCGCGCGGCCGCGCCGCGCCGCCGACACGCGCAGCAGCAAATCGAGCGCCCGGCGCGGCAACACGAATGAGCAGGGTCGGATTCGTCTAACGATGGGGCCGGCAGCGTCCGGGCGCAACCGGTAAAATGCCGAACCATGAAACCCGAAATCTGGACCCCGCATGTGACCGTTGCAGCGCTCGTCGAGCGCGCCGGTCGCTTTCTCGTGATCGAGGAAGAAACCTCCACGGGCCTGCGCATCAACCAGCCGGCCGGGCATCTCGAAGCCGGCGAGACGCTCGCCGACGCCGTGATCCGCGAGACGCTCGAGGAAACCGCGCATCCGTTCGTGCCCGACGCGCTCGTCGGCGTCTATCTCGCGCACTACGACCGCCCCGGCACCGCCGGCGCGACCTACCTGCGCTTCACGTTCTGCGGCACGGCCGGCGAGCCGCTGCCGGGCCACGTGCTCGACGACGGCATCGTCCGCACGCTGTGGATGAGCGCCGACGAACTGCGCGCGTGCAGCGAGCGCCACCGCTCGCCCGCGGTGATGCGCTGCGTCGACGACTATCTCGCCGGGCGGCGCATTCCGCTCGATTTCGTGCATACGCATTCGGTCGCGCCGCGTCCGGATGCATTCGACCGCCAGGCGGTAAGCAAATGACCAAGCGCCGTGTAGTAGTGGGCATGTCGGGCGGCGTCGATTCGTCGGTGACCGCGTGGCTGCTGAAGGAACAAGGGTACGACGTGGTCGGCCTGTTCATGAAGAACTGGGAAGACGACGACGACGGCGAATACTGCTCGACGCGCCAGGACTGGATCGACGTCGTGTCGGTCGCCGACCTGATCGGCATCGACGTGGAAGCGGTGAACTTCGCGGCCGAGTACAAGGACCGCGTGTTCGCCGAATTCCTGCGCGAATACTCGGCCGGCCGCACGCCGAACCCCGACGTGCTGTGCAACGCCGAGATCAAGTTCAAGGCGTTCCTCGATCACGCGATGTCGCTCGACGCGGAAATGATCGCGACCGGCCACTACGCGCGCGTGCGCGAGCGCGACGGTCGCTTCGAACTGCTGAAGGCGTTCGATCATACGAAAGACCAGTCGTACTTCCTGCACCGGCTGAACCAGGCGCAACTGTCGAAGACGATGTTCCCGCTCGGCGAGATTCCGAAGACGAAGGTGCGCGAGATCGCCGCGCAGATCGGCCTGCCGAACGCGAAGAAGAAGGACTCGACGGGCATCTGCTTCATCGGCGAACGGCCGTTCCGCGACTTCCTGAACCGTTATCTTCCGACGAAACCGGGCCCGATGAAGACGCCGGACGGCAAGGTGGTCGGCGAGCACATCGGCCTCGCGTTCTACACGTTCGGCCAGCGCAAGGGCATCGGCCTCGGCGGCAGCAAGGACGGCAGCGGCGAGCCGTGGTTCGTCGCCGCGAAGGACATTGCGTCGAACACGCTGTACGTCGTGCAGGGCCACGACCATCCGTGGCTGCTGTCGCGCCAGCTCGTCGCCGGCAACGTGAGCTGGGTCGCGGGCGAGCCGCCGGCCGAAGGCTTCGCGTGCGGTGCCAAGACGCGCTACCGGCAGGCCGACGCCGCGTGCTCATTCGGCCCGGCGGCGCTCGGCCAGACCGACGGCGAGCGCTTCTCGCTCGCGTTCGACGACGCGCAATGGGCGGTGACGCCCGGCCAGTCGGCCGTGCTGTACGACGGCGAGATCTGCCTGGGCGGCGGCATCATCGAGTTCGCGGCCACCGGCCAGCCCGGCCAGACGGCGCCGGCAGCGGCGACCGGCCACGCGGGCGCGCTGGCCGAAGCACGCTGACATCCATTCGGTTTAGACTTGCGCCACGCCGCGCCCGGCGGAACACGATTCCGCCGCGGCCGGTGCGCCGCCGCGCAGCGTACGCATGGCGGCATTTCAAGATTCTTATGGAGTCCCTATGCTGTCCAGACGCTACCTCGCGATGTGGTGCGCCGTGCTGTTGCTCGTTGCCGCGGCCGCCCTCGCGTCGATCCACGTGCTTTCCTGGCTGTGGATCATCATCCCCGTCGCCCTCGTCGCGCTCGGCCTGTACGACCTGAAACAGGACCATCACGCGATCCTGCGGAATTACCCGCTCTGGGGCCATTTCCGCTTCCTGTTCGAGTTCATCCGCCCCGAGATCCGCCAGTATTTCGTCGAGGACGACACCGACGAGAAACCGTTCTCGCGCGCGCAGCGCAGCCTCGTCTACCAGCGCGCGAAGAATGTCGCCGACAACCGCCCGTACGGCACCGAACTGAACGTGAAGGCCGTCGCGCACGAATGGATCAGCCACTCGCTCGCGCCGACGAAGCTGCCGAACCACGACTTCCGCATCCGGGTCGGCGCAAACCGCGCGCAGCCCTACGACATCTCGATCTTCAACATCTCGGCGATGAGCTTCGGCTCGCTGTCCGCGAACGCGATCCGCTCGCTGAACCTCGGCGCGAAGAAAGGCGGTTTCGCGCACGACACCGGTGAAGGCTCGCTGTCGAAGTACCACCGCGAGAACGGCGGCGACATCATCTGGGAAATCGCGTCCGGCTACTTCGGCTGCCGCAGCGAAGACGGCACGTTCAACCCGGACAAGTTCGCGAAGCAGGCCGCCGATCCGCAGGTCAAGATGATCGAGATCAAGCTGTCGCAAGGCGCGAAGCCCGGCCACGGCGGCGTGCTGCCGGCCGCGAAGATCACGCCCGAGATCGCCGAGACGCGCGGCGTGCCGATGGGCAAGGACTGCATCTCGCCCGCGACGCACTCGGAATTCTCGACACCGCGCGGGCTGCTCGAATTCGTCGAGCGGCTGCGCACGCTGTCGGGCGGCAAGCCGACCGGCTTCAAGCTGTGCATCGGCCATCCGTGGGAGTTCTTCGGGATCGCGAAGGCGATGATCGAGACGGGCATCGTGCCCGACTTCATCGTCGTCGACGGCGCGGAAGGCGGCACCGGCGCCGCGCCACTCGAATTCACCGACCACGTCGGCGTGCCGCTGCAGGAAGGGCTGCTGCTGGTGCACAACACGCTGGTCGGGATCGGCGTGCGCGATCGCGTGAAGATCGGCGCGAGCGGCAAGATCATCACCGCGTTCGACATCGCGCGCACGCTCGCGATCGGCGCGGACTGGGTGAATTCGGCACGCGGCTTCATGTTCGCGGTCGGCTGCATCCAGGCACAGCATTGCCACACCGACCGCTGCCCGACCGGCGTCGCCACGCAGGACCCGGTGCGCCAGCGCGCCCTCGTCGTGCCGGACAAGGCCGAGCGCGTGTACAACTTCCACCGCAATACGCTGCATGCGCTGCAGGAACTCGTGCAAGCGGCCGGCCTCGGCCATCCGTCCGAGCTGCGCGCGCATCACATCGTGCAGCGCGTCGCGCCGCACGAGGTACGGCTGATGTCGCAGTTGCTGAAGTACATGAAGCCCGGCGCGCTGCTAGACGGCCAGACCTGCGGCTATTCGCTGTACGACCAGTGGTGGCCGATCGCGCGCAGCGATTCGTTCGTGCTCGGCGAAACCGTTTACGCGTCGATCGAGTAACGCGTCAGACGTGCGATCGCCCGTCGCCCGGGCGATCCGCCAAAGAGAAAAGCGCCCCGCAGGGCGCTTTTCTCTTGTCTGCTCGATCCGCAGCCGGCACGTCAGGCTGGCGGCAGCGTGTCGGCGAACGTCTGCCGCTGCGACAGCTTCGCGAAATACTTGTCGAGGTTCGGATGGCGGTCGCGCCAGTTGAGCTCGGGCATCCGGAAGTCGAGATAGCCGAGCGCACAGCCGAGTGCGATGTCGGCGAGCGTGTAATGATTACCGACGCACCACGTCTTGCCGCCGAGGCCCTGCGACATCGCGACGAGGCCGTCGTCGATCTTGCGCTGCTGGCGCGCGACCCAGCTCGCGCTGCGCTGTGCTTCGTCACGCAGCGTGTGTTCGAGACGGAGGGCGACGGCCGCGTCGAGCACGCCGTCGCCCAGCGCTTCCCAGCAACGCACTTCGACACGCTCGCGCCCCGACGGCGGAATCAGCTTGCCGACCGGCGACAGCGTATCGACGTATTCACAGATCACGCGGGAATCGAACACCGCGGCACCATCTTCCATCACGAGACACGGGACCTTGCCGAGCGGATTCGATGCATGAATGTTCGTGTCCGGCGCCCACACGTTCTCGAGCTCCAGCTTGTAGTCGATCTTCTTTTCAGCAAGCACGATCCGCGCCTTGCGGACGTACGGGCTGCTGAGCGAACCGATTAATTTCATCATCTGCCTTTTTAAGGGAACCGCCGAGAGTATACGTTGTCGTCGATCATAACCGGCCGGCGTGGCCGGGTAGAAAATCGCCCGTACGGCCTGTGGATGGTTTGCAACAGCCGTCGCCGAGCCCCGTCCGGCGTGGCTTGCGGCCACCGCTCTCACGCGCCGCGTCCGGCGGCGCTACAATCGCACGAATGAATGCGCCCCTCGATACCGCCATCGCCGTCGACGTCTACCGCCAGCGCCGTGAACGCGTGCTTGCCGCACTGCGCGCCGCGGGCGGCGGCGTCGCCATCGTCCCCACCGCGCCGGAAATGCTGCGCAACCGTGATACGGCCTTTCCGTACCGGCATGACAGCTACTTCCATTACCTGACGGGCTTCACCGAGCCGGACGCCGTGCTCGTGCTGAACGCGGCCGGGCACGGCGCGCCGGAATCGATCCTGTTCTGCCGCGCGAAGAATGCCGACCGCGAGATCTGGGAAGGCTTTCATTACGGGCCCGAGGCCGCGCGCGATGCGTTCGGTTTCGACACGGCCTACGCGGTCGACGTGATCGACACCGAAATGCCGAGGCTGCTCGCCGATGCGGGCACCGTGCACTACCGGTTCGGCACATCGGCCGAGTTCGACCGCCAGCTCGCCGGCTGGATCGATGCGGTGCGCGCGCAGGCGCGCGCGGGTGTCGCCGCGCCGGACGCGATGCTCGACCTCACGCCGCTGCTCGACGACATGCGGCTCGTGAAGGACGAACACGAGCTCGCGATCATGATGCGCGCCGCGCACATCTCCGCGCTCGCGCATCGCCGCGCGATGCAGGTGTGCCGCCCGGGAATCCGCGAATACGAACTCGAGGCCGAGCTGCTCTATACGTTCCGCAAGCATGGCGCGCAGGCACCCGCGTACGGCTCGATCGTCGCGGCCGGCGCGAATGCGTGCGTGCTGCACTACCCGGCCGGCAACGCGGCCGCGCAGGACGGCGACCTGATCCTGATCGATGCCGCGTGCGAACTCGACGGCTACGCGTCGGACATCACGCGCACGTTCCCGGCCAACGGGCGCTTCTCGCCCGCGCAGCGCACGCTGTACGACATCGTGCTCGCCGCGCAGCAGGCCGCGATCGACGCGACGCGCGCGGGCGTGCCGTTCGAGGCGCCGCACGACGCAGCCGTGCGCGTGCTCGCGCAGGGGCTGCTCGATACCGGCATCATCCCCAAGACTCGCTTCTCGAGCGTCGACGACGTGATCGCCGAGCGCGCGTACGCCCGCTTCTACATGCACCGCACCGGCCACTGGCTCGGCATGGACGTGCACGATTGCGGCGACTACCGCGAGCGGCTCGCCGAGCGCGACGCCAACGGCGCGCTGCCGTGGCGTACGCTCAAACCCGGCATGACGCTCACCGTCGAGCCGGGCCTGTACGTGCGGGCAGCCGACGACGTGCCGTCCGAATACTGGAACATCGGCATCCGCATCGAAGACGACGCGATCGTGCGCGAGCACGGTTGCGAGCTGATCACGCGCGACGTGCCGGTGGCCGCCGCCGAGATCGAGGCGCTGATGCGCGCGGGCGCGGCGCACGGCGCCTGAGCGTGCTGCAGGCTGCCATCGATCTCGCCGATCCGCCGTTGACCGTTACCCCGTTTCACGAACACTGATGACGACCGCTTCCTCCCCGGCCACGCCGGACTACGACCTTGCCATCGTCGGCGCGGGCCCCGTCGGGCTCGCGCTCGCCGGCTGGCTCGCACGACGCAGCGCGACGCAGCACGCATCGATCGCGCTGATCGACGCGCGCGAGCCGGCCGCGAGCGCGAACGATCCGCGCGCGATCGCCGTGTCGCACGGCAGCCGCGTGCTGCTCGACACGCTCGCGTGGCCGGGCGACGCGACGCCGATCGAACACATCCACGTGTCGCAGCGCGGTCATTTCGGCCGCACGGTGATCGACCGGGACGAGCACGACCTCGTCGCGCTCGGCTACGTGGTGCGCTACGGCTCGATCGTGCAGGCGCTCGCGCAGGCGGTGCGCGGCACGCGCGTCGACTGGCTCACGTCGACCACCGCCCGCGCGCCGCAACAGGACGCCGACGGCGTCACGCTGACGCTCGACGGCCCGCAAGGCGAGCGCACGCTGCGCGCGCGCATCGTCATCAACGCGGAAGGCGGGCTGTTCCACGAACAGCAGGCCGAGACCGGCAAGCATCGCCGGGACTACGGTCAGACCGCGATCGTCGGCACGGTCACGGTCTCGGCGCCGCGCCCGAACGTCGCGTGGGAACGCTTCACGCACGAAGGCCCGCTCGCGCTGTTGCCGCTTGGCGGCCCGCGCCAGGCCGACTATTCGCTCGTGTGGTGCTGCATGCCCGACGAAGCAGCCCGCCGCGCCGCCCTCCCCGACGCCGAGTTCCTGCGCGAACTCGGCGCCGCGTTCGGCGAACGCATGGGTCAGTTCGTCGCCGTCGCCGGGCGCGCATCGTTCCCGCTCGGGCTGAACGCGGCGCAGACGCTCGTCAACGGACGCATCGCGATCGTCGGCAATGCCGCGCAAACGCTGCATCCGGTCGCCGGCCAGGGCCTCAACCTCGGGCTGCGCGATGCGCACACGCTCGTCGACGCGCTGTCCACGCAAGGCTTCGAGGCAACCGCGCTCGCGACCTTCAACGCGCGGCGCGCACTCGACCGGCGCTTCACGATCGGCGCGACCGACACGCTCGCGCGCCTGTTCACGGTCGAGGCCGGCCCCCTTCCGCTGCTGCGCGGCGCGGCGCTCACCGTGCTCGAATTCGTGCCGCCGCTGAAGAAGGCGATCGCGCGCCAGATGATGTTCGGCCAGCGCAACTGACGCGCGGCGCATCGCGCATCGGTTGCGCACGTCAGTTGCGCACGTCGGTTGCGCGCAGCGGGATCACGCAAACCGGGTCAAATCGGCGGGGCATGGGAATACGGTAAAATGCGCGTTTTCCCTCCGCCTTTTTTTGCCCGCGACGCCCGGCGCTCGCGGGCGGTGCCATTGCGATGCCCGTTATCGGCTCTCACGTTTTGCGTAACAACCTGTTCGTCGCGCCGATGGCCGGCGTGACGGATCGTCCGTTCCGCCAGCTGTGCAAGCGGCTGGGCGCCGGATACGCCGTGTCCGAGATGGTCGCGTCCAATGCGCAGCTGTGGAAAAGCGCGAAGACGATGCGGCGGGCGAACCACGAAGGCGAGGTCGAGCCGATCGCGGTGCAGATCGCCGGCGCCGATCCGGCGATGATGGCCGAAGCGGCCCGCTACAACGTCGACAACGGCGCGCAGATCATCGACATCAACATGGGCTGCCCGGCAAAGAAGGTCTGCAACGTCGCGGCCGGCTCCGCGCTGCTGCAGAACGAGCCGCTCGTGCAGCGGATCGTCGAGGCCGTCGTCGCGGCGGTCGGCACAGGGCCGGATGCGGTGCCCGTCACGCTGAAGATCCGCACCGGCTGGGATCGCGAGCACAAGAACGCGATCACGGTCGCGCGCCTCGCCGAAGCGGCCGGCATCTCGATGCTGACCGTGCACGGCCGCACGCGTGCCGACCTCTACCGCGGCGACGCCGAATACGACACCATCGCGGCCGTGAAGGCGGCCGTGCGCATCCCGGTCGTCGCGAACGGCGACATCACATCGCCGGCGAAAGCGAAGGCCGTGCTCGACGCAACCGGCGCCGACGCACTGATGATCGGTCGCGCCGCGCAAGGCCGGCCGTGGCTGTTCCGTGAAATCGATCATTTCCTGCAAACCGGCGAGCTGCTGCCCCCGCCGCGGATCGACGAGATCCAGCACGTGATGAACGAACACCTGGAAGACCACTACGCGTTCTACGGTGAATTCACGGGAGTCCGTACTGCGCGCAAGCACATCGGCTGGTACACTCGCGGCCTTTCCGGTGCCAACGGGTTCCGGCACAGGATGAACACGCTCGATTCCACCCGCGAGCAGCTCGCCGCCGTCAATGCATTCTTCGAGGCGCAAAAGGCGCTGTCGGACCACCTCGTCTACGTCGATGACGAAGAGGAAAACGGCCAGGGCGAGTCGGACGACCATAACCAGTTAGCAGCATGAGCAAGCACAACATCGAACAATGTGTCCGCGAGAGCCTGGACGTGTATTTCCGGGATCTAGACGGCTCCAATCCGCACGACGTCTATGAAATGGTGATGTCCTGCGTCGAAAAGCCGATGCTCGAGGTCGTGCTCGTACAGGCCGGCGGCAACCAGTCGCTCGCCGCCGAGTACCTCGGCATCAATCGCAATACGCTGCGCAAGAAGCTGCAGCAGCACGGCCTGCTGTAGGCCGGCCGTCCCGTCCCCGTTTCCCTGGCTATTGGTGGTTCCATCATGATCAAGCAAGCGCTCATTTCCGTTTCCGACAAGACCGGCATCGTCGACTTCGCGAAGTCGCTGTCCGACCTCGGCGTCAAGCTGCTGTCGACCGGCGGCACCGCGAAACTCCTCGCCGACGCGGGCCTGCCCGTTACCGAAGTGGCCGATTACACGGGCTTTCCGGAAATGCTCGATGGGCGCGTGAAGACGCTCCACCCGAAGGTGCACGGCGGCATCCTCGCCCGCCGCGACCTGCCCGAGCACATGCAGGCGCTGGAGCAGCACGACATCCCGACGATCGACCTGCTGGTCGTGAACCTGTATCCGTTCGTCGCGACGATCGCGAAGGACGACTGCACGCTCGCCGACGCGATCGAGAACATCGACATCGGTGGCCCGACGATGCTGCGCTCGGCCGCGAAGAACCATCGCGACGTGACGGTCGTCGTCGATCCGGCCGACTACGCGGTCGTGCTCGACGAAATGAAGGCGAACGGCAACGCGATCGGCTACGCGACCAACTTCCGCCTCGCGACGAAGGTGTTCGCGCACACCGCGCAGTACGACGGCGCGATCACGAACTACCTGACGAGCCTGACCGACGAGCTGCAGCACGCGTCGCGCAGCGCGTATCCGGCGACGCTGAACATGGCGTTCGACAAGGTGCAGGACCTGCGCTACGGCGAGAACCCGCACCAGAGCGCCGCGTTCTACCGCGACCTCGCGGCGCCGGCCGGCGCACTGGCGAACTACCGCCAGCTGCAGGGCAAGGAGCTGTCGTACAACAACATCGCGGATTCGGACGCGGCGTGGGAATGCGTGAAGACGTTCGACGTGCCGGCCTGCGTGATCATCAAGCATGCGAACCCGTGCGGCGTCGCGGTCGGCAACGACTCGGCCGACGCGTACGCGAAGGCGTTCCAGACCGATCCGACGTCGGCGTTCGGCGGCATCATCGCGTTCAATCGCGAAGTCGACGAGACGGCCGCGCAGGCGGTAGCCAAGCAGTTCGTCGAAGTGCTGATCGCGCCGTCGTTCTCGGACGCCGCGAAGCAGGTGTTCGCCGCGAAGCAGAACGTGCGTCTGCTTGAGATCGCTCTCGGCGACGGCCATAACGCATTCGACCTGAAGCGCGTGGGCGGCGGGCTGCTCGTGCAGTCGCTCGATTCGAAGAACGTGCAGCCGAGCGAGCTGCGCGTCGTCACGAAGCGCCAGCCGAGCGCGAAGGAAATGGACGACCTGCTGTTCGCATGGCGCGTCGCGAAGTACGTGAAGTCGAACGCGATCGTGTTCTGCGGCAACGGCATGACGCTCGGCGTCGGCGCAGGCCAGATGAGCCGGGTCGATTCCGCGCGCATCGCGAGCATCAAGGCGCAGAACGCAGGCCTCACGCTGGCCGGCTCGGCCGTCGCGTCGGATGCGTTCTTCCCGTTCCGCGACGGTCTCGACGTCGTCGTGGCGGCAGGCGCGACCTGCGTGATCCAGCCGGGCGGCTCGATGCGCGACGACGAAGTGATCGCGGCAGCCGACGAGCACGGCATCGCGATGATCCTGACGGGCGTGCGTCACTTCCGTCACTGATCGCACGCGGCCCGCGCGGCCGCCGCACGCAAACCCGGCGGCATCGCACCCGCCGGGTTTTTTATTGCGTATCGCCGGCGCACGCGACAGTGTGGCCGGCGCCGCGCACCATTCGTTGTAGTATCGCTGCATCTGGTTTTTCTCCTCACTCATGCGAATTCTCGGCATCGACCCCGGCCTGCGCGTCACCGGCTTCGGCGTCATCGACGTCAGCGGCCACCGGCTCGCCTATGTCGCAAGCGGCGTGATCCGCACGCCGACGGCCGACCTGGCCACGCGGCTCGGCACGATCTTCCAGGGCGTATCGACGCTCGTGCGCGAACACGCGCCCGATCAGGCCGCGATCGAGCAGGTGTTCGTCAACGTGAACCCGCAGTCGACGCTGCTGCTCGGCCAGGCGCGCGGCGCCGCGATCTGCGGACTCGTCTCCGGCGGCCTGCCGGTCGCCGAATACACCGCGCTGCAACTGAAGCAGGCCGTCGTCGGCTACGGGCGCGCGACCAAGTCGCAGATGCAGGAGATGGTCACGCGGCTGCTCAACCTCACCGGCCAGCCCGGCAGCGACGCGGCCGACGCGCTCGGGATGGCGATCTGCCATGCGCACAGCGGCAGTACGCTGGGCACGATCGGCGCAATCGGCGGCCTGGCGCCGGCGCTCGCGAAAAAGGGGCTGCGCGTGCGACGCGGACGGCTCGTCGGCTGACGCGACGGCACGCAATCGCCCGATGCGGCGCGCGGCCACGCGCGTCGCGCACGCGCGGTGCACCGCCCCGACCTGACGGCCAACCCATCGGCATCGCGCCGCACCTGCGCTACACTCGCGCTTTCCTCCTCGCATCCCGCCATCCATGATCGGTCGCATCGCCGGCATCCTGCTCGAAAAGAACCCGCCTCACCTGCTCGTCGACTGCAACGGCGTCGGCTACGAAATCGACGTGCCGATGAGCACCTTCTACAACCTGCCGCAAACGGGCGAGCGCGTCGTGCTGCTCACGCAGCAGATCGTGCGCGAGGACGCGCACCTGCTATACGGCTTCCTGACGCCGCAGGAGCGCACGACCTTCCGCGAACTGCTGAAGATCACCGGCATCGGCGCGCGCATGGCGCTCGCCGTGCTCTCGGGCATGAGCGTGCAGGAGCTCGCGCAGGCGGTGACGATGCAGGACGCCGCGCGCCTCACGCGCCTGCCCGGCATCGGCAAGAAGACCGCCGAGCGCCTGCTGCTCGAGCTGAAGGGCAAGCTCGGCGCGGACCTCGGTGCGCTCGCCGGCGCCGCGTCGCAGTCCGATCACGCGACCGACATCCTCAACGCGCTCGTCGCGCTCGGCTATTCCGAAAAGGAAGGCCTCGCCGCGATCAAGAACGTGCCGGCCGGCACCGGCGTGTCCGAAGGCATCAAGCTCGCGCTCAAGGCACTGTCGAAGGTGTAACGGCGGCCCGGGCGGGCGCCCGAGCCGGCTGTCGGAGCCAGTGTCGCGCCACCGTGCGGCGCGCGCCAGTCGGCCGTTCGGCCAGTTCGGCCGCGTGACGGTGCGCGGTACAATGGCCGCATGATTGAAACCGACAAACTCGCCGCCGAGCGGATCATCGCCGCCACGCCATCCTCGTCGCACGAGGAGGTGTTCGAACGCGCGCTGCGGCCGCGCCAGCTCGACGACTACGTCGGCCAGGAAAAGGTGCGCGGCCAGCTCGAGATCTTCATCGAGGCCGCGAAGCGCCGCTCCGAGCCGCTCGACCACGTGCTGCTGTTCGGGCCGCCGGGCCTCGGCAAGACCACCCTCGCGCACATCATCGCGCGCGAGATGGGCGTGAACCTGCGCCAGACGTCGGGCCCCGTGCTCGAGCGCGCGGGCGACCTCGCCGCGCTGCTCACCAACCTCGAAGCCAACGACGTGCTGTTCATCGACGAAATCCACCGGCTGTCGCCGGTCGTCGAGGAAATCCTGTATCCGGCGCTGGAGGACTACCAGATCGACATCATGATCGGCGAAGGGCCGGCTGCGCGCAGCGTGAAGCTCGACCTGCAGCCGTTCACGCTGGTCGGCGCGACCACGCGCGCGGGGATGCTGACCAACCCGTTGCGCGATCGCTTCGGGATCGTCGCGCGCCTCGAGTTCTACGATGCCGAGCAGCTGGCGCGCATCGTGCGGCGCTCGGCGTCGCTGCTGAACGCGCACATCGATCCGAGCGGCGCGCTGGAGATCGCGAAGCGCTCGCGCGGCACGCCGCGGATTGCAAACCGGCTGCTGCGCCGCGTGCGCGACTTTGCGGAAGTGAAAGCCGACGGCCAGATCACCGCGGCCGTCGCCGACGCCGCGCTCGCGATGCTCGACGTCGACCCGGTCGGCTTCGACCTGATGGACCGCAAGCTGCTCGAGGCGATCCTGCACAAGTTCGACGGCGGCCCGGTCGGCATCGACAACCTCGCGGCGGCGATCGGCGAGGAACGCGACACGATCGAGGACGTCCTCGAGCCGTACCTGATCCAGCAGGGCTTCCTGCAGCGCACGCCGCGCGGGCGCGTCGCGACGCTGCTCACGTATCGCCATTTCGGACTCTCCGCGCCCGACGCCGGCAACGAACGCGGGATGTGGGACGCCCCCGCCGGAAAGTAGCCCGCCGCCCGCACCAAGCCAGCCATGACCACGCCGCCTAGCCCTCACCCCGCCGCCCCCGCACCGGGCCCGCGCTGGGCCGAGCCGATCCGCAAGCGGCTCGTGGCCGGCATTACGCACCTGACGGCAGGCGGCGGCGGCCCGTCGCTCGATCTGTCGTCGCCGCCCGGAGACCCGGGGCTGTTCGGCCCCGACGCCATCTGCTGGCGCGTGCATGCCGATTTCACGTCGATGATGACGGGCGGCATCGCCGCGCTGCTGCTGCAGGCGCTTCATCCGCTCGCGCTCGCGGGCGTCTGGGATCACTCGTCGTTTCGCACCGACATCCTCGGCCGCTTGCGGCGCACCGCCACGTTCATCACGGGCACGACGTTCGGCAGCCGCGCGGACGCACTCGCGCTGATCGAGCGCGTGAAAGCGATCCACGCGCGCATATCGGGCACCGCGCCCGACGGCCGGCCATACCGGGCCGACGATCCGGCGTTGCTGACCTGGGTGCATGTCGCGGAGGTATCGAGCTTCCTCGCCGCGCATCTGCGCTATGTGAATCCGTCTTTGCCGGGCGAATTGCAGGACGGCTACTACGCTGAAACGGCAATGATCGCCGAGCTGCTCGGCGCCCGCGACGTTCCCCGTTCGCGGGCCGAGATAGCGGCCTATCTCGCGCGCATGCAGCCCGAGCTCGCAGCGGGGCCGCGCACCTTCGACGTGATGGACATCCTGCTGAATGTGCCGGTCGCGACGCCCGCGCTGCGGCCGGCGGCGTCGCTGATCATGCATGCGGGAATCGACCTGCTGCCGCCGTGGGCGCAGCGCATGCTCGGTGTATCGACGTTCGCACCGCTGCGACGTGCGGTGGTCCGGCCCGGGGTTCGGGCGGTCGCCCCCGTGCTGCGCTGGGCGCTCGTCAACGGCGCGTCGAAACGCGCACGCCGCCGCGCTACCGCGCCGCCGCCCGACGGCAATCCGCCCGCCTGACGATCCTTCGGATCATTTCAATTTAGTGTCAAATATTGATGACAAGCTGACGAGCTTGCCTGCGCGCACGCTCGTACGAAGCACCCCGCCCATCACGCCGGCCCGGGCCGATACGATCGTATCAGAGTACCTTGCGATACCCGTCGTCGTCGCTCGCGGCGTCGAGATGCGACACGTCGGCCCATTGCACGACCTGCGCGCGGCCATCGACGTAATCGACGACGTTGATGCTCGTGTTGAGCAGTTGATAGCTGCGCGGGGCCGACAGGTCGAGACCGTTTGCAAAGCGGTACACGCAGTCGAGTACGCCGCCGTGCGCGACGCAGGCGATCCGGCCGCCCTGATGCGCCGCGACGATCGGCTCGAGCGCATGCAGCACACGGTGATAGAACTCGCGCTGCGACTCGCCGCCGTCGGGCGAAAAGCCCGGGTCGCGGGTCTGCCACGCGGCGTAGGCGTCCGGAAACAGCATCTCGATCTCGGTGCTGTCATGCCCCTGGAACACGCCGTACGCGCGTTCGCGCAGCCCGTCGCGCAACTGCAGCGGCAGCCCGAGCGCATCGGCAAAGGGTTGCGCGGTCTGCTGCGCACGCATCAGGTCGCTCGAGTAGATCGCGTCGATCCGCTGCCCTTCGCGCGCTTCGCGCGCGAGCCGGACGGCCAGCCGCCGCGCCTGCGCGAGCCCCGTGTTGGCCAGCGGAATGTCGATATGGCCCTGGATGCGCTTGATGCGGTTCCAGGCCGTTTCGCCATGGCGAATGAACAGAATCTGCGTGGTGGCCATCGCGGCGCGTCTCCGGGAAAGTGTCAGGGCCGCACTTGCAGCCAGAACGTCACGGGGCCGTCGTTGACGAGCGACACCTGCATGTCGGCGCCGAACTCGCCCGTCTCGACGACCGGATGGCGCTCGCGCGCGGCCGCGACGAAATAGTCGAACAGGCGCGCGCCTTCGTCGGGCGGCGCGGCCGGCGTGAAGCTCGGCCGCAACCCGCTGTTGGTATCGGCCGCGAGCGTGAACTGCGACACGAGCAGCAGGCCGCCCGCGCCGCCCGCACCGTCGATGTTCGACACCGGCAGGTTCATCTTGCCGGCCGTGTCGCTGAACACGCGATAGCCGAGCAGCTTCGCGAGGAGCTTGTCGGCCGCAGCCTCGGTGTCGCCGCGCTCGGCGCACACGAGCGCGAGCAGGCCCGCGCCGATCTCGCCCGTCGTGCGGTCGCCGACGCGCACGTCGGCACGCTTCACGCGCTGGATCAGCGCGATCATGCGCTCAGCGTGACGCGCGCGAAGCGGCGCTTGCCGACCTGGACGACGAACTCGCCGGCCTCGACCTTCAGGCCCTTGTCGGACACGGTCGCACCGTCGATCTTCACGCCGCCCTGCTCGATGTTGCGCAGCGCTTCGCTCGTCGATGGCACGAGGCCGGCCTGCTTCAGCAACTGGCCGATCGCGAGCGGCGCGCCCGCGAGCGTGACCGACGGGATGTCGTCCGGCACGCCGCCCTTCGCGCGGTGGTTGAAGTCCTCGAGCGCACGCTCGGCGTCGGCCTGCGAGTGAAAGCGCGCGACGATTTCCTGCGCGAGCAGCACCTTGAAGTCGCGCGGGTTGCGGCCGCCTTCGGCGTCGCGCTTGAAGCCGGCGATCTCGTCGAGGCTGCGGAACGACAGCAGTTCGAAGTAACGCCACATCAGCGTGTCCGAGATGCTCATCAGCTTGCCGAACATGTCGGTCGGCTTCTCGCTGATGCCGACGTAGTTGCCCTTCGACTTCGACATCTTCTCGACGCCGTCGAGGCCTTCGAGCAGCGGCATCGTCAGGATGCACTGCTGTTCCTGGCCGTACTGCTTCTGCAGTTCGCGGCCGACCAGCAGGTTGAACTTCTGGTCGGTGCCGCCGAGCTCGAGATCGGCGTTCAGCGCGACCGAGTCATAGCCCTGCATCAGCGGGTACAGGAATTCGTGGATCGAGATCGGCACGCCGCCCTGGAAGCGCTTCGTGAAGTCCTCGCGCTCGAGGATCCGCGCGACCGTGTAGCGCGACGCGAGCTTGATCATCCCGTCCGCGCCGAGCGGCATCGACCATTCGCTGTTGTAGCGGATCTCGGTTTTTTCGCGGTCGAGCACGAGCGCGGCCTGTTCGAAGTAGGTCTTCGCGTTCGATTCGATCTGTTCGCGCGTGAGCGGCGGACGCGTCGCGTTGCGGCCCGACGGATCGCCGATCAGCGACGTGAAATCCCCGATCAGGAAGATCACGGTATGACCGAGGTCCTGCAGCTGACGCATCTTGTTCAGCACGACCGTATGGCCGATGTGGATGTCGGGCGCGGTCGGGTCGAGGCCGAGCTTGATGCGCAGCGGCGTGCCGGTGGCCGCGCTGCGCGCGAGCTTCTGCGCGAACTCTTCCTCGATCAGCAGTTCGTCGACGCCGCGCTTCGTGACGGCGAGCGCATGGCGGACTTCGTCGGTGATCGGGAAAACAGGCTTGGAACTGGGTTCGGTGCTCATCGGTGCCGGGAAGAATGTCGCAAAGACAGGGATTTTCCCATAACTTGCGCGTGCATCGCTTAACGATGCGTCAGGTTGCGCGGATAATCGGGCGCAAGGCGCGTGGCACCGGCCCGCGCCGCTCGATCCAGGAGAACCCAACGTGCCGCAACGACATCCGCAACCCGCCCATCCGGCCGACGGCATCTACTTCGGGCTGATGTCGGGAACCAGCATGGACGGCGTCGACGGCGTCGCCGTGCGGTTCGAGACCGGCAAGGCGCCCGTCGTGCTCGCGGAAGCGTTCGTCGGCTTCGCACAATCGCTGCGCGACGCGCTGTTCGCGCTGCAGCAGCCGGGTGACGACGAAATCGACCGGGAATCGCTCGCGGCGAATGCGCTCGTCACGCGCTACGCGGTGTGCTGCCATGAATTGCAGCGCACCGCCGGGCTGTCGCGCGACGAGATTCGTGCGATCGGCGTGCACGGCCAGACGGTGCGTCATCGCCCCGAGCGCGGCTATACGCGGCAGCTCAACAACCCGGCGCTGCTCGCCGAGCTGACCCAGGTGGACGTGATCGCCGATTTCCGCAGCCGCGATGTGGCCGCCGGCGGCCACGGCGCGCCGCTCGCGCCGGCGTTCCATGCGACGGTGTTCGGCGCGCGCGGCGAGACGCGGGTCGTCTGCAATCTCGGCGGGATCAGCAACATCACGATCCTGCCCGGTGAAGGCGGCGACGTGCGCGGCTTCGACTGCGGCCCCGCGAATGCGCTACTGGACGAATGGGCGACCCGCCATCTCGGCAAGCCGTACGACGACGGCGGCAAGTTCGCCGCGCGCGGCACCGTGCACGCGTCGCTGCTCGATGCACTGCTCGACGAGCCGTATTTTGCCGCGCCGCCGCCGAAAAGCACCGGCCGCGACCTGTTCAATCCCGCCTGGCTCGACGCGAAGCTCGCCGCGTTCGCGCAGGTTGCGCCGCAGGACGTGCAGGCAACCCTCACGGCGCTCACTGCCGTATCGGTCGCACGCGAGATCGCACGACACGCATCGGGCTGCAAGGCCCTTTTCGTATGCGGCGGCGGCGCACGCAACCCGGTGCTGCTCGACGCGCTCAGGCACGCGCTGCACGAAGCCGGCGTGCCAGCCGCGGTCGATACGACCGCCGCGCTCGGCGTGCCGCCGCAACAGGTCGAGGCGCTCGCATTCGCGTGGCTCGCGTACCGCTTCACCGCGCGCGAGCCCGGCAATCTCGCGACGGTGACCGGCGCGGCCGGCAACCGTGTGCTCGGCGCGCTTTATCCGCGCTGACGCGGTGCGCGCCGCGCGGCAGGCGCTCCATTGGCGGATGGGAATAAAAAAACGGGGCATGAAGCCCCGTTTTTCATATCGGCGAACCGGCGCGGATCTGCCGGATGCTCAGACCGAGAACGACGAGCCGCACCCGCAGGTGGTCGTTGCGTTCGGGTTCTTGATCACGAACTGGGCGCCGTTGAGGTCGTCCTTGTAGTCGATCTCGGCGCCGACCAGGTACTGGTAGCTCATCGAGTCGATCAGGAGCTGGACGCCGTTCTTGTTCATCACGGTGTCGTCCTCGTTGACTTCCTCGTCGAACGTGAAGCCATACTGGAAGCCCGAGCAGCCGCCGCCCTGCACGAACACGCGCAGCTTCAGGTCGGGATTGCCCTCTTCGTCGATCAGTTGCTTGACCTTGTCGGCCGCGGCGTCGGTGAAGACGAACGGTACCGGCATTTCGGCCGTCGTTGCTGCGGATTCGGTAACAGCGTTCATGCGAACTCTCCAAAAAGCTTTAGCCGCTATTGTAGGGCCGATCAGAAGATCGTGCTGATGTCCATGAAATCAATAGGTTCTTGTTGATTTCAATGCGCCCGTCCACGCGGGTGGCCGTCGCGCGGGCATAAAAAAACCGCCAGCGCGAAAGCTGGCGGTTTTTTCGGCGAACGCCGCCCGAAAGCGGCGGAGCCATGAAGCGGAATTAACGCTTCGAGAACTGCTTTGCGCGACGTGCCTTGCGCAGACCAACCTTCTTACGCTCGACTTCACGTGCATCGCGCGTGACGAAGCCTGCGGTCGACAGCGACGGCTTCAGCGTCGCATCGTAGTCGATCAGTGCACGGGTGATGCCGTGGCGCACTGCGCCTGCCTGACCCGTTTCACCGCCGCCCGTGACGTTCACCTTGATGTCGAACGTCTGGCCGTGGTTCGTGAGTTCCAGCGGTTGACGCACGATCATCAGCGACGTTTCGCGCGAGAAGTAGTCAGCGATGGGCTTGCCGTTGACGATGATGTCGCCCTTGCCAGCCTTGATGAAGACACGTGCGACAGCGCTCTTGCGGCGGCCCGTACCGTAGTTCCAGTTACCGATCATGTGGGCTCCCCTTAGATCTCGAGCGCCTTCGGCTGTTGCGCCGAATGCGGATGCGTGGCTTCAGCGTAGACCTTCAGCTTCTTGATCATTGCGTAGCCGAGCGGGCCCTTCGGCAGCATGCCCTTGACCGCTTTCTCGAGCGCGCGGCCCGGGAAGCGTTCCTGCATCTTGCCGAACGTCGTTTCATAGATACCGCCCGGGTAGCCCGAGTGGCGGTAGTACTTCTTGTCGAGAGTCTTGTTGCCCGTGACCTTCAACTTGCTCGCGTTGATGATGATGATGAAATCACCAGTGTCGACGTGCGGGGTGAACTCAGGCTTGTGCTTGCCGCGCAGACGGCGTGCCACTTCGCTGGCAACACGGCCGAGAACCTTATCCGTCGCGTCAATCACGTACCATTCGCGCGTCACCTCATGGGCTTTTGCGGAAAACGTCTTCATGATCGATCCAAAAAAAATGCTTTGCCCGATGTGTTCTTCCTGCTTGTCTGTGTGCGCTTCGAGGCGCGGTGCAGGCTCTCCCTGTTCTTTTTCCGTGGGCATGAATGCGGAAAAGCCCTGAATTATAAAGGAAATACGGCGACGCGGTCAAAGGGAATCCACGTCCCGCACCGGCCGCGCCCGAAATGGGCCAGAATTCGGTCGTGCCCCGACACACCAGGCGAACCGAGCGCCCGGGGAGGCACCCATCGACGCGCGGCACCAGACCTTGCCGCGCCTGATCGGCCGACAACGGAAAAACGACAAACAAGCATGATGAAACAACGATTTACGCCCTTTCTCGCGGCCGCATGGCTGGCCGCCGCCGCGCCCGCAGTCGCGGCCCCGGCCGGCTGCGAGGCCAAGCTCGACGCACTCGACGCCCGCATCGCGGAGGCCCGCGGCGCCCATGCCGAAGATCGCGTCGCCCGCCTACGCGCGGTGCGCGCACGCGTGCATCACTTCTGCGCACGCGGTCATGGCCACGCGTCGGCCACACCCGCGCCGGCGCCTGCCGCCCGTTCGGCGGATACGCCGCCCGACACGGCGTCGCGGCCGGCCGCACGGCAACCCGCGTAATTACACCAGTAACGGGTGCCGGGGCGCGCAAACTGCGCGCCGCCGATTGCATGGGACGAAAAAAAGCCCGAACGGCTGGTTCGGGCTTAATCCACCTCAGGAGGAGAGTGGAGGAGACATGCGGAGATTGTCGCACCGCGACAACCAATGAAGCTGATTATACGAATACGGCGTCGACTTCACAAGAAAATTCGCATTAAGAAATCTGAAACCATAATGTGGGATGTGCGCCATCTCGCGAGGCCAATCGGATTTTCCGTTCAAAATCAAACGCTTGGTCAGCAAGCGCTAGCTCGGAAGCCCACCGAACCTAGAGTAAAACCCCTAACGACCTCAAGCAAATCGGCGTCCGAGGCCCCACTGGGCGTCGCACGCGCTGGCGCGCCGTGTCGCTTCGTGCAGCGCATCAGCCGACCCTTGCCCGGCGGGCTACAATGCCGGATCGAATCCGAATCAGGCAACGCGGGAGTGCAAGCATGGAATGCAAAGTAAGCTGGATGGGTCAGGACGGCATGGCGTTTTCCGCCCAGACCGGAAGCGGGCATCTTGTCGCGATGGACGGCGCGCCGGAAGGCGGCGGCCATAACCTCGCGCCGCGCCCGATGGAAATGGTGCTGGTCGGCACCGGCGGCTGCACCGCATACGACGTCGTGCTGATCCTGAAGAAGAGCCGCCAGGAAGTCACCGGCTGCTCGGTCACGCTGAAGGCCGAACGCGCGAGCGAAGATCCGAAGGTGTTCACGAAGGTCCACTTCCACTTCACCGTCACGGGCCGCAACTTGAACCCGGCCACGGTCGAGCGCGCGATCAACCTGTCGCACGACAAGTACTGCTCCGCGTCGATCATGATCGCGAAGACGGCCGAACTCACGCATTCGTTCGACATCGTCGCGGACTGAACGCACGGCAGCCAAACATGAAAAAGGGCCGGCGCTCCTGGTGGAGCGCCGGCCCTTTCGCATTCGAACGGCAAAGCAGGCCGATAAGCCGGATTCTGTGCACGCTGCACGCCGAGGCTCGCAGCGCGTGGCAGCCATTCCTCTAGGCGCGCCATTGCTGACGCGCTCAAGCTTCCTACCCGCAGACGAGACGGGGGCCCCGTCCTGCATCCGAAAATGCGCGCCTGCCTACTTGGAATTGCTCCGGGTGGAGGTTACCGTGCCGGCGAACGTCGCCGTCGCCGCGGTGCGCTCTTACCGCACCGTTTCACCCTTACCTGATCCCGGCTTGCGCCGGGCCATCGGCGGTTTGCTTTCTGTTGCCCTGTTCCGCGTGTCGCCACGGATGGCCGTTAGCCATCACCCTGCCCTGTGGAGTCCGGACTTTCCTCGCCCCCGCCTGCCCGAAGGCGGCGAGGCCGCGACTGCCTGGCCTGCTTTGCGACGCGCATTCTAGCACTGCGCGCCGCCGGCCGTCTGGCCGACGTCACGCGGCGGCACGCCGGCCACGCTGGTCACGCGAACTTCCAGCCGATCGTTTCGCCGGCGCGCAGCGGCACGACCGGCGTATCGCCCGCGAACACCTCGCGCGGCAATTCCCAGGTCTCGCGACGCAGCGTGACGGTTTCGGTGCTGTGCGGCAGCCCGTAGAAATCCGCGCCGAAGCGGCTCGCGAAATTCTCCAGCTTGTCGAGCGCGCCGGCCTGGTCGAACGCTTCCGCATACAGCTCGAGCGCGTGCAGCGCCGTGTAGCAGCCCGCGCAGCCGCACGCCGTTTCCTTCGCGCCGCGCGCGTGCGGCGCGCTGTCGGTGCCGAGGAAGAAGCGCGGGTTGCCCGACGTCGCGGCCTCGACGAGCGCGACGCGATGCATTTCGCGCTTCAGCACCGGCAGGCAGTAGTAATGCGGGCGAATCCCGCCGACGAACAGCGCGTTGCGGCTGTACAGCAGGTGCTGCGGGGTGATCGTCGCGCCGAGCAGGCCGGGCGCCGCGTCGGCGTCGCGCACGTAGTCGGCCGCGTCCTTCGTCGTGATGTGTTCGAACACGACCTTCAGGCCCGGGAAATCGCGGCGCAGCGGCGTCATCACGCGATCGATGAACACCTTCTCGCGATCGAACATGTCGACCGACGGATCGGTCGCCTCGCCGTGCACGAGCAGCGGCATGCCGGTTTCCTGCATGACCTCGAGCGTCTTCGCACACTTCGCGAGATCGCTGACGCCGTGGTCCGAGTTCGTCGTCGCGCCGGCCGGATACAGCTTCACGCCGTGCACGAAGCCGCTGTCGCGCGCGCGGCGGATTTCGTCGGGCGCCGTGTTGTCGGTCAGGTACAGCGTCATCAGCGGCTCGAACGTCATCCCGGCCGGCAGCGCGGCCAGGATCCGCTCGCGATAGGCCTGCGCGTGCGCGGTGGTCGTGACGGGCGGCTTCAGGTTCGGCATGACGATCGCGCGGGCGAACTGGCGCGCGGTATGCGGCAGCACCGCGGCCAGCATGTCGCCGTCGCGCAAGTGCAGGTGCAGGTCGTCGGGACGGGCGAGCGTGAGCGTCGCCGGAGAGGAAGCGTTCGAGGCAGTCATAGGAGGCGTCGTGAGGAACGGGCCGGCCATCTGCGGGGCCGGAACGCACGTGCGCGGACCGACTGACGGCAAACCGCAACACGAGGCCTTCGGCCGGCGGAATCCGCTTTTTACCGCTCAAGGCTCGGTGATATGCTAGAAACCACATTGTACCGGGGTTCCCCCGGTTGGTTACCCTGCTTCCGCCCCCCGCCCCCAAGTAAAATGTGCCAACTCCTAGGAATGAACTGCGCCGCGCCGACGGACGTCACATTCTCCTTCACAGGTTTCGCGGCCCGGGGCGGCCTCACCGATCACCATGCCGACGGCTGGGGAATCGCGTTCTTCGAGGACAAGGCCTGTCGCCTCTTCATCGACCAGCAGGCTTCGGCCACGTCGCCGATCGCCGAAATGGTGAAGCGCTACCCGATCAAGTCCAAGAACACGATCGCGCACATCCGCAAGGCCACGCAGGGTCACATCCTGCTCGAGAACAGCCACCCGTTCATGCGCGAGCTGTGGGGGCGGCACTGGATCTTCGCGCATAACGGCGATCTGCAGGACTACGAACCCGACCTCGACGGCAGCGTCTACCATCCGGTCGGCACGACCGACAGCGAGAAGGCGTTCTGCGTGCTGATGCAGGGGCTGCGCGAGGCGTTCCCCGGCGCTCAACCGCCGTTGCCGGAGCTGTTCGAGCGCGTCGGCGAGCTGACGCGCGGCATTACCGATCACGGCGTGTTCAACTTCCTGATGTCGAACGGCCAGGCGCTCTTCGCGCACTGCTCGACGCGGCTGCACTACCTCGTGCGGCGCTGGCCGTTCTCGACCGCGCACCTGGTCGACGAAGACCTGTCGATCGACTTCGCGAAATACACGACGCCCGAGGATCGCGTCGCGGTGATCGCCACGCAGCCGCTGACCGACAACGAAATCTGGACCTCGTTCGAACCGGGCGAGCTGATCATGTTCCAGTGCGGCGATGTCGCCGCGCGGATGCAGATTCCGGTGCCCGAGCGCGTGCTCGAGAAGCTGCGCAACCCGGCGCTGGACGCATCGGCGTCCGCGCCGTGCGGCGGGGTGATTCGCGAGGCGCTGGCGGCCGGCGCCGCGGACGACGGCGACGACGCGATCGATTTCTGAGCCGCGCGCGCTCGCGCACCTGCTTCCATTGCCGTCGCCACGCAACGGCGTGATCGATTATCCGCGCCGAAATCCGGGGCCGTGCGCTCCCGCCGAAAATCGCTCCGCTTTTCATCCACGCTGCGGCTTTCGTTTCATCCGAACCACAATTCCGCGTATCGAACCTGCCTCACGTAACATTCACTTGATTTTATTAATGTTCAAGAGAAAATAATACATACGCAAAACAAGTAAATGGCCGAGATCATAAATACATAATCCGGAAACCACATTTTATCGCGGCAATTTTCCGCGAACAGTGCGGCAGGCCACCGACACACGGCATAACATGCAGCCCCTTGAAAATCCACAAAACCCTTACCCCACAAGGATTTCAGTTCGATCAACCACACAATCGAAAAATACCGGATGAAATCGGCGTTATCGCCACATTCCTGATTTTTTTGATAATCGACCGCCATCTCCATTAGTAGACTCGCCCCATCCCCGGTGTAACGGATCACGATTGGCGCGACATCCGCAATGCGGCAACGGCCGCCGCACGCCCATTCGAGCCATTTTCCCGCCGTGGAACGCGCTTTCACCGCACCGCGGTGGACACCACTTCAAAAAAGAGAGAGGGGCTTGTCGTGAATCACTCATTTCGATCGATATGGAGCGAAGCCGCCGGCTGCTGGGTGGCGGTCGCTGAAACGGCCCGGGCGCGCGGCAAGCGTTCGGGCAGCGAATCGGGCTCAAGCCGCCGTGCCGGCCGCATGGCGGCCCGACGCTCGCCGCGGCGTGTCGCCGCGCTCGGCGCCGCGCTGGCCGCGCTGTCGGCCGGCTCCGCGTACGCATCGACGTGCGGCGACGGCTCCGCCATCACGAGCGGCGGCGCTTGTGCGCTCGGCAGCTACAGCCCGACCGTGAACGACAACCTGGCCGGCGCCACGACCGTGTCGGGCGGCGACACGGTCGGCGTGACGGGCCCATGGACGAGCGCCGCCGGCGCCCCCGGCTATACGCTCACGCCGATCGGCAATACGTCCATCGTGTCGGGCAACCCGAACCAGCCGCTGCTGTCGCTCGGCGGCAAGACGCGGAGCGTCAGCACGCCCGACTCGATCATGGGCACCCATACTTCGATCGCCACGTACGACTCGTCCGCGTTCGCCGCGTCGACGGCGGGCGCGACCAACGTGCCCGTCTACCAGGACGTGAACGGCAACCAGTACGTGAACCTCCGGCTCGGCACCGTCGACAACACCGGCGGCACGCTGAACGTGTCGATCGGCAATCCGGCGAACGCGCCCGACGCGGCCGGCAACGCGATCTCGATCGCGCCGAAGCAGACCGACCTGACCTTCGCGGACGGCACCGGCGCGGCAAAAAGCGTCGTCAACTGGAATTCGCGCAACCAGATCTGGCTCGGCACCGGCGACTATCTCGCGAGCGGCGGCGCGGTCGGCCAAGTCCAGCTCGACGTGCCGACCTATGCGGGCACCTTCACCGCGTTCGACGGCAGCACGTGGACCGTGAGCGACGCCGCGTCGCTCGCCGCGTACAACGACTTCCTCGCGCGCTCGGTGCGCAGCGGCGCGCTCGGCTCGCAAGCCGCGTACGACACCGCGTTCGGCCAGGCCGTCACCTTCACGCAGGAAACCTTCCAGTACGCGAACAACGTGTCGGCCGGCGACAAGAACACGCTGCCGATCGACCATCTGTCGGTGACGCACGGCACGGGCGCGAACGCGACGCTGCAGATCGGCAAGGACGGCCAGATCGACTTCCGCGGCACCAACACGATCGAATCGAGTTCGGCCGTCCTCGCGGAAAACGGCGCGCACTTCGTCAACGACGGCCGCCTGTCCGGCGACTTCACGCTGGTGCGCCTCCTCTCCGGCGCGAGCGGCGTCAACAACGGCGTGATCTCGTCCGGCTACGCGTCCGGCGACAACGTCGATACGAGCAGCAGCACGCCGCCCGACAACTTCGGGTTCCACGCGTACACCGAGGGCAACGGCGTGTACGCCAGCGGCACGGGCACGACGTTCGCGAACAACGGCGTGATGAACGTCGGCGCCTGGACGCTCGACGGCAATCGCCCCGACCTGCAGAACTACGCGGTGGCCGTGACGGGCGGCGCGAACGCGTCCAACGCCGGCACGATCAACGTCGGCGTCAACGCGACGACGCTCGACAGCCAGGTGATCGGCGGCTTCGCGGCCGGGGGCACCTTCATCAACGAGGCCGGCGGCACGATCCAGCTCGGCCGCGCGGCCCAGTACGGGCCTGGGGCAGCGGCGAACGACGTCGCGCTGTCCGCGCGCGCGTACGGGATCCTGCTCGGCGCGTCGGGCACGGCCAGCAACCTCGGCTCGATCGTGATCGGCTCGCAGACGCAGAACGGCGCTGGGATGGCGAGCCTCGGCTCGTCGTCCGGCACGCTGCGCAACGCGGGCTCGATCGTCGTGAACGGCACGGCGCCCGGCACGCCGCTCGCGAACGTCGGCATGCTCGCGGCCAACACGGCCGCGACCGTGAGCAACACGGGCACGATCACGCTGAACGGCGTGAACGGGATCGGCATCATGGTGGTCGGCACCTCGACGGCGACAGCCGCGACGTCGACCGGCACGATCAACGTGGCCGGCGGGCTCGACCCGGCATCGGACACGCGCAACTACGGCGTGTGGGCCGAAGGGTCGCGCGCGAAGGCCACGGTCGACGGCGCGCTCAACCTGACGGGCACCGGCGCGATCGGCGTCCATGCGCGCTCGGGCGCGACCATCGACGTCGGCGCGAACGCGGTGCCCCGCTTCATGTCGGGCACGAACCAGGTCGGCTTCTATGCGTATGGCGCGGGCTCGAGGATCAACGTCGCCGCGCAGCACCTGAGCGTCGATACCGACGATTCGACGCTGTTCCGGATCGCCGGCGGCGCGGCCTATACGGGCGCATCGGCCGCCGGCACGCTGACGACGGACGTGACCGGCCAGCGTGCGCGCGGCGTGCTCGCGACCGGCGCCGGCACGACGCTGTCGACCGGCAACGCCACCTATAACGTCAACGGCGCGAACGGCATCGCGGTGGCGGTCGAAGGCGGTGCGCAGGGCTCGATCGACGCCGGCGCGACGATCAACCTGAATGCGGCCGGTGCGATCGCGGGCGTCGTCGACGGTCAGGCGCACGACCTTGCCGGCGCGAATGCCGGCGCGCCGGTCGCGACGACGCTGGCCAACGCCGCCGCGGTCACCTCGTCGAGCGCGGGCGTGACGGGTTTCGTCGCGCGCAACCTCGGCACGCTCGAGAACCGCGGCTCGGTGCTGCTGACCGGCGCCGGCTCGACGGGCGTCGTGATCGGCCCGCTCGGCACGGTGAACAACGCGTCGACGATCCGCGTGTCGAACGGCACCGGCGCGCTCGTGCAGGGCGCGTCGGCGACGCTCGCCAACGCGGGCACGATCGAGGCCGACGACGGCGTCGCGGGCGTGCACCTGACCGGCGCGGGCGCCTCGGTCGCACTGTCGGGCGCGGGCACGGTCGTCGCCAACGGCAGCGCCGACGGCGTGTTGATCGACTCGACCGTCTCGAACGGCGGGATCGCGGCCGGCGCGACGTCGATCGCGGTGGGCGGCGCCGGCAAGGGCATCGACAACCTCGGCACGAACACGACGATCGCGCTGTCGGGCACGCAGATCGGCACGACCGGCAACGGCGCCGACGGGCTGTCGTCGACGGGCGCCGACGCGCGCATCGCGACCGATGCGGCGACCGTCGTGCGCACCGCCGGCGACAACGCACGCGGCCTCGTGGTGGCGGGCGCGGATTCGACACTCGCCGCCAACGGCACGACTATCGCGACGACGGGCGCCGGCGCGCACGCGATCATCGCGGGCAGCGGCGCGAGCGCGTGGCTGTCGGGCGCGAAGGTCTCCACGGCGGGTGCGGCGGCCGACGGCCTCGTCGCGCGGAACGGCGGCCGCATCGGCGACACGGGTTCGTCGATCGCGAGCGCGGCCGGCAGCGGCGCGAACGTCGACGGCGGCGGCGTGCTCGCGCTGACCGGCACGACGCTCAAGGGCGCGAGCGCCGGCGTGCTGAGCACCGACACGCTCGGGACCGGCGCGACGAGCGCGGTGCTCGTCGACGGCGGCAGCGTTGCGTCCGTCGCCGGGCCGGCGTTCGCCGCACGCGGCGGTACGGTCGACATCGCGGTGCGCAACGGCACCGTCGTGACGGCCGGCAACGGCACGCTGCTGGACCTCGCGAACGGCAGCACCGCGACCTTCAACGCATCGGCGGTCAACCTGAGCGGCGACATCATATCCGACGCGTCGAGCACCGGCCACGTGGTCCTGGCGAACGGCACGACGCTGACCGGCAAGATCGACCCGGTCGCGCTGACCGTCGACGGCACGAGCACGTGGCGCATGACCGGCAGCTCCGTGCTGAGCAGCCTGAACAACGCGGGCTTGGTTGCATTCGCCGCACCGTCCGGCGCGCCGACGGCGGCAGGCAGCTACCGGACGCTGACGACCGGCAGCTACGTCGGCTACGGCGGCACCATCGCGCTGAACACCTACCTCGGCGCGGATGCGTCGCCGACCGACCGGCTGATCGTGAACGGCGGCACCGCGAGCGGCACGACGGGGCTGAAGATCGCGAACACGGCCGGCACCGGCGCGCAGACGACGGGCGACGGGATTCCGGTAGTCGTCACGGCCAACGGCGGCACGACCGCCGCATCGGCGTTCCATCTCGCGGGGCCGGTGCAGGCCGGCGCATACGAATACCGGCTCTATCGCGGCGGACAGAGCGATGCGAACGGCTGGTACCTGCGCTCGCAACTCGACCCGACGGATCCTGGCGACACGGTTCATCCGTCCGGCAACGGAAACGGAAACGGGAACGCCAATGGCAATGGCAACGGCGGCAATCTCGCGTATCGCCCGGGCGTCGCAGGCTATGCGATGACACCGCTGCTGAACGCCGACTACGGCTTCTCGACGCTCGGCAAGCTGCACGAACGCGTCGGCGACATCTACAACCTCGAGAAGCAGGCGCCGGGCAACCGCGACGGCGTGTGGGGCCGCATCGGCGGACAGAACCTCGACGCGAACGCGGGCCGCTTCGCGGCCGACGCGCGCACGTTCTTCGCGCAGTTCGGCAAGGACTGGACGCTCGAGCAGGCTGCGGCCGGCGGCAGCACGCATGCCGGCGTGACGGCGAGCATCGGTGTCGCGAACGCGAGCTTCGACGACATCGCGCGTGCCTATACGCCGGGCCTGTCGACGTCGACGGGCTCGGTCGAGATGCACGCGCAGAGCGTCGGCGGCTACTGGACGCGCTATCTCGCCGACGGCACCTACTTCGACAGCGTCGGCCAGCTCACGCACTACGGCAACCGCTATCGCGACAGCTACGGCAACGACGCATCGCAGAACGGCTTCGGCATCGCGCTGTCGCAGGAAGTCGGCAAGCCGTTCGGGATCGGCGGCATGCCGATCGCGGTCGAGCCGCAGGCGCAGCTGATGGTTCAGTACCTGAAACTGAACGGCTTCAACGACAACGTGTCGGCCGTATCGGGCACGACGACGAACGCGTTGCGCGGGCGCGTCGGCGTGCGGATCTTCCGGCCGAACCTCGACGCGAACGCGGGCGGCGGCGCCGCGACGCCGTACTTCACGGCCGACGTGCTGCACGACTTCCTGTCGCCGGGTCAGACCATCGTCGGCGGCACGCCGTTCGCGACACACCTGGGCCGCACCTGGTACGAGCTGGGCCTGGGCGTGACCGCGGGCTTCGGCAAGTCGGGCGAGTTGTACGCGAACGTGAAATATGCGCGCAACCTCGGTGGCGAATACCGGCGCGGCGTCACCGGGCAGGTCGGTTATCGCTACAGCTGGTGACGCGCGACGCGAAGCCGTCCGGCTGCCGACGAAAAAAAACCGCCCGGCGTTCGGCCGGGCGGTTTTCCGCATGCGCGCACCCGCAGCGCGCGATGTGCGAACGCTCAGTGCAGGATTTTCGCGAGGAAGTCCTTCGCGCGATCCGATCGCGGATTCGAGAAGAAATCGTCCTTGCGGTCGTCCTCGACGATCGCGCCCTTGTCCATGAAGATCACGCGATGGGCGACCTTCTTCGCGAAGCCCATTTCGTGCGTGACGACCATCATCGTCATCCCTTCCTGCGCGAGCTCGACCATCACGTCGAGCACTTCGTTGATCATCTCCGGATCGAGCGCGGACGTCGGTTCGTCGAACAGCATCGCGATCGGGTCCATCGACAGCGCACGCGCGATCGCGACCCGCTGCTGCTGGCCGCCCGACAGTTGCCCCGGAAACTTGTGCGCATGCGCCTTCAGGCCGACGCGATCGAGCAGCTTCATGCCCTTCTCGTTCGCTTCGTCCTTGCCGCGGCCGAGCACCTTGATCTGCGCGAGCGTCAGGTTCTCGGTGATCGACAGGTGCGGGAACAGCTCGAAATGCTGGAACACCATCCCGACCTTCGAGCGCAGCTTCGACAGGTTCGTCTTCCGGTCGCCGACCGACTGGCCGTTCACGAGGATCTCGCCCTGCTGAAACGGCTCGAGGCCGTTGACGGTCTTGATCAGCGTCGACTTGCCCGAGCCCGACGGACCGCACACGACGACCACTTCGCCCTTGTTCACCTCGGTCGTGCAATCGGTGAGGACCTGAAACTGGCCGTACCACTTCGAAACGTTCTTGATGGAAATCATCTTGTGACCTTTTTCTGGAGACCTTTGACGAGGGCAGACGCCACCGAGCAAATCACGAAATAGCACGCACCCGCGAACAGGACCATCTCGACGGTCGTGCCGTCGCGATCGCCGACGTTGGCGGCCGTGCGGAAGAAGTCCGCGAGACTGATCACGTACACGAGCGACGTATCCTGGAACAGGACGATCGCCTGGGTGAGCAGCAGCGGCACCATCGCGCGGAACGCCTGCGGCAGGATCACGAGGCGCATGGCGTGCGCGTAGTTCATGCCGAGCGCGAACGCGGCGTTCATCTGCCCGCGCGGCACCGCCTGGATGCCGGCACGGATGATCTCGGAATAATACGCGGCTTCGAACAGCGAGAACGCGACCATCGCCGACGCAAGCCGGATGTCGATCGTCGGCGACAGCCCGAGCACGCCCTGCAGCACCTGCGGCACGATCAGGAAGAACCACAGCAGCACCATCACGAGCGGGATCGAGCGGAACACCGTCACGTACGCTTTCGCGAACCACGCGAGCGGCTTCACGCCGGACAGCCGCATCAGCGCCAGCAGCGTGCCCCAGACGATGCCGACGACGATCGCGATCAGCGTGATCTTGAACGTGACGACCGCGCCGGACCACAGCGTCGGCATCGCGCCGGGAATACTACTCCAGTCAAACTGATGCATCACTTGCCTCCGATGTAGCCGGGCAGCCGCGTGCGGCCTTCGATCCAGCGCATGAACGACATCACGACGAGGTTGATGACCACGTACGCGAGCGTCACCGCGATGAACGATTCGTAGGTCTGCGCGGTGTAGTCGACGAGCTGACGCGCCTGCGCGGACAGGTCGAGCAGGCCGATCGTCGATGCGACGGCGGAGTTCTTGAAGATGTTCAGGAACTCGGACGTGAGCGGCGGCACGATGATCCGGTATGCCACCGGCAGCAGCACGTAGCGGTACGTCTGCCATTGCGTGAAGCCCATCGCGAGGCCGGCCGCGCGCTGGCCCGTCGGCAGCGCGTTGATGCCCGAGCGCACTTGTTCGCATACGCGCGCACCGGTGAACAGGCCAAGACAGACAATCGACGCGGTGAAGAACTGCGTGGTCGGCGGCAGTTGCTTGATCCAGGTGCCGACCGACGCGGGCAGCAGCTCGGGCACGACGAGGTACCAGACGAAGAACTGCACGATCAGTGGGATGTTCCGGAAGATCGACACATAGACGGTGCCGATCGCGGACAGCCATTTGTTCGGCACCGTGCGCAGCACGCCGAACAGCGAACCGACGATCAGCGCGATGACCCAGGCGACGAGCGACACTTCGATCGTCACCCAGAAGCCCGACATCAGCCATCCGAAATAAGTCGTCGGCTCGCCGGTCGAGACGGGGCTCAGGAAGATGCCCCAGTTCCAGTGGTAAGACATGGGCAAGACTCCAGCAAAAAGAAACGGAAGAAGCGTGGCCTCTTCCGTTTCAGTAGCGTCATTACTGCGTCAACGTCCGTGTGGTCAGTCGAGCGCCTTGTCGTTCGGGTTCGCGTACAGCTTCTTCATCGAATCGGACAGCGGGAAGTTCAGGTTCAGCCCCTTCGGCGGAATCGGGCTCTCGAACCACTTCGCGTAGATCTTCGCGGCTTCGCCCGACTTCTCGACTTGCGAGATCGCGTCGTCGACCACCTTCTTGAAGTCGGTATCGCCCTTGCGCATCATGCAGCCGTAAGCCTCTTCCGATTGCGGCGTGCCGACGATCACCCACTCGCCCGGCTGCTTCGCCTTCGCGCGCTCGCCCGCGAGCAGCGCGTCGTCCATCATGAACGCGACCGCGCGGCCCGACTCGAGCGTGTTGAACGAGTCGCCGTGGTCCTTCGCGCTGATGATGTTCATGCCCAGCTGCTTGTCGTTGTTCATCTTGCGCAGCAGGCGCTCGGACGTCGTGCCGGCGGTGGTCACGACCGTCTTGCCCTTCAGGTCGGCGAAGTCCTTCACACCCGAATCCTTCTTCGTCATCAGGCGCGTGCCGATCACGAAGATCGTGTCGGAGAACGCGGCTTGCTGCTGACGCTCGGTGTTGTTGGTGGTCGAGCCGCACTCGATGTCGACCGTGCCGTTCTGCACGAGCGGGATGCGGTTCTGCGACGTGACCGGGATGTTCTTGACCTGCAGGTTCGGCAGGCTCAGCTTCTTCTTCACCGCGTCCACGATCTTCATCTGGAATTCGCGCGAATAGCCGACGACCTGCTGGTTCTGGTCATAGTAGGAGAACGGGATCGACGATTCGCGGTGCCCCAGCGCGATCACGCCCGTGTCCTTGATCTTCTTCAGCGTGCCGGTCTCCTGTGCATGCGCGCCGCTCGCGAACGCGCACAGCGCCGCGACCATCAGGACTGCCTTCTGGTATTTCATTTTGGTCATCTCCTTTGCTAAAACCCGCGCCAGTGTATCAAAGTAATATTTTTGAAAGAACTGGTTGTTTACCGCACTACGAATCGCCCTGTACGAAGCCTTCCTCCCGGCTTCGGGCGCGCTCGTGACGCATGAATGCACGCGCGGGCGGTGCCGGATTCGGCACCGCCCGCGAGGGATCATGCACGCAATCGGTGGATTGCGTCACGCTGTGATCGTAGTCAACCGATCGCCGATCGGCAATGGCCGACCGGCGACGCCCGATCAGGGGTACAGGCCGCGCATTTCGCGCGCCATCAGGATGCGCTTGCACGCGACGATGAACGCCGCCGTGCGCACCGACACCTTGTGCTCTTCCGCAACCGCCCACACGCCGGCGAACGCTTCGCGCATCACGCGCTCGAGACGGTGGTTGATCTCGTCTTCCGTCCAGAAGAAGCTCGAGAAGTCCTGCACCCACTCGAAGTACGACACGGTCACGCCGCCCGCGTTCGCGATCACGTCCGGGATCACGAGCACGCCGTTCGCGCTCAGGATGTCGTCGGCCGCCGTCGTCGTCGGGCCGTTCGCGCCTTCGACGATGATCTTCGTGCGGATCTTCGCTGCGTTCTTCTCGGTGATCTGGTTTTCCAGTGCCGCCGGGATCAGGATGTCGGTCTCGACCGTCCAGAACTCGTCGTTCGGCATCGGCTCCGCGCCTTCGAAGCCCGCGACGCCGCCCGTGCGTGCCACGTGGTCGAGCAGCTTGTTCGAATCGAGGCCGGCCGGCCGGTAGATCGTGCCCGTGTGATCCTGCACCACGATCACCTTCGCACCCGCTTCCTGGAACAGCTTCGCCGCGATGCCGCCGACGTTGCCGAAGCCCTGCACCGCGATGCGCGCGCCTGCGATTTCCAGGCCCTTCTTCTTCGCCGCTTCCGAGCCGACGACGAACACGCCGCGCCCCGTTGCTTCCTTGCGGCCGAGCGAACCGCCGAGCGAGATCGGCTTGCCGGTCACGACGCCGGTCGACGTCTGGCCCTGGTTCATCGAGTACGTGTCCATCATCCACGCCATCACCTGTTCGTTGGTGTTGACGTCCGGCGCCGGAATGTCGGTGTTCGGTCCGATGATGATGCCGATTTCGCTGGTGTAGCGGCGCGTGACACGCTCGAGCTCACCGCGCGACAGCTTGCGCGGGTCGACGCGGATGCCGCCCTTCGCACCGCCGTACGGCACGTTCACGGCCGCGTTCTTCACCGACATCCATGCGGACAGCGCCATCACTTCCGACAGCGTCACGTCCTGGTGGTAGCGCACGCCGCCCTTGCCGGGGCCGCGCGACACGTTGTGCTGCACGCGATAGCCTTCGAAGTGCGCGACGGTGCCGTTGTCGAGCTCGATCGGGCAGTCGACGATCAGGATGCGCTTCGGACGCTTCAGCGTTTCAAGCCAGCGCGACAGCGAACCGAGGTACGGCGCGACGCGATCGACCTGCTGAAGGTAGTTGCCCCACGGGCCGAGATCGTCGGCGTGCAGGTAGGACGGGATGGACTGCTGTTGCGAAGACATGGAAGCTCCAACGTTCAACGGATTGCGCACATTGTCGAAAAACCCGTTTTTTTTATCCAATGCCGTTTGTTTATTCGATTATGCGTTTCTTGCATGATCGCGATTTTTCGCAAATCCGCGGTCGATTTGCGCAAGAACGCCCGCGATCGGTCGTGCATCGCGTTGCGCGAAAAATCGTTGGTGCAATACACCGGACGCCCGCCCGACAGCCGTCCGACAGGCGCGGCAAGCTCGTCGTCAGCCGCGCGCGGCCGTGCTCGATTCTGTCATTCGGCCGTGTCGCGCAATTCGTCGCGCACGACCTCCCACAACGCGCGCACGAGTTTCTGGCGCGGATCCTCGCCCTGCAGCGCGAGCTTGTCGCAGTACAGGCGAATCTCCATCGTCAGCGTGTACGGATGCGTGCCGCCGCGCGCGGAACGGTCGAGCCGGATCAGCCGGCCGCCGGCCACCGCGTCCTCGACCGCGCTGTGCGGCAGGAACGCGACGCCGTGGCCCGCGAGCGCCATCGCCTTCAGCCCTTCGGCCATGTCGGTTTCGTAGACGCGATCGAGGAACAGCCGCGTCGGTGCGTTCGCAACGATGACTTCGGTCATCCGGCCGAGATACGCGTTCGGCGTATACGACAGGTACGGCACGCGCGCATCGGCCGTGCCCGGCAGCGTGTAGCGCGGCCGGCCCGCGCGGCCCGGCGCCGAGAACGCGCTGATCGGCTCGCTGCCGAGGACGAGCATGTCATAGCGCGCCGGGTCGAGCGCGACCGGGTGGCTCGGGTGGTGGTAGCCCATCACGAGATCGCAGCCGCCCTCGACGAGCGACAGCACGGCATCGTGCACGTTCAGCGCGCGCAGCCGCGTGTGGAGCTGCCCCATCTTCGCCTCGATCCGCTGCAGCCAGCGCGGGAAATACGTGAGCGACAGCGTGTGCGGCACCGCGAACTCGATCGTCGGCACCGGCGCGCCGACGTGACCGCGCAGCAGCGTGCGCGCCTCGTGCGCCTGCGACAGCATCGTCAGTGCCTGCTCGTAGAAGATCTGGCCGGCCTGCGTGAGCCGCGTCGGATAGACCGAACGATCGATCAGTTCGGTCGCTAGCCATGCTTCCAGCGCCTGGATGCGCCGCGAGAACGCGGGCTGCGACACGTGCCGCAGTTCGGCGGACCGGCTAAAGCTGCGCGTTTCCGCGAGCGAGACGAAGTCTTCGAGCCATTTCAGTTCCATGCAGGCGGGCGCGGCGGGCGGCGGTCGGGAAGAAGCCTGCATTCTACCGGCGGGCGGGGTGGCCGGCGGGGTGGCCGGCGGGGTGGTCGGCGGGGTGGTCGGCGGGGTGACAGGCGGCCGCGGCGAGTCGGCGGGGCGCCCGCCGGCAGGCCGGATGCGCGACGGCCGGCCGCCAGGTGCGCACCGATTGCCCGGGGCGGGCAGCGGCCGGACCGGTTCGGCCGGAATCGACCCGCGCCAATGGTAAAATGCCGGATTCTCCTCCCCCTCGTTCGCCCCGGCTCCAAGGCCCGCCCGATCATGTCCGACACTCGTCCCGATACGCTTTTCGCCCTCACCGCGCTCTCGCCCATCGACGGCCGCTACGCCAGCAAGACCGAAGCGCTGCGCGACTGGCTCTCCGAAGCCGCCTTCATGCGCCACCGCGTCACCGTCGAGGTGCACTGGCTGATCGCGCTGTCGCGCGCCGGCTTCGCGGAAGTCCCGCGCTTCTCCGACGCATCCGAACAATTCCTGCTGCAGCTCGCCGAGCGCTTCACCGCGCACGACGCCGCGCGCATCAAGGAAATCGAGCGCGTGACGAACCACGACGTGAAGGCCGTCGAATACTGGCTGAAGGAATCGGTCAAGGGCCAGGCCGAGCTCGAAAAGGCCAGCGAATTCATCCACTTCGCGTGCACGTCCGAAGACATCAACAACACGTCGCACGGGATGATGCTCGCCGGCGCGCGCGAGCACGTGATCCTGCCGGCGCTGCGCACGGTCCACCAGCGCCTCGTCGCGCTGTCGCACGCGCTCGCCGAGCAGCCGATGCTGTCGCGCACGCACGGCCAGCCGGCCAGCCCGACGACGCTCGGCAAGGAACTCGCGAACGTCGCCGCGCGCCTCGCCCGCGCGATCGCGCGCATCGAGAAGGTCGAGATCCTCGGCAAGATGAACGGCGCGGTCGGCAACTTCAACGCACATCTCTCCGCGTATCCGGAATTCGACTGGGAAGCGTTCTCGCGCGACGTGATCGAGAACCGCCTGAAGCTGACGTTCAACCCGTACACGATCCAGATCGAGCCGCACGACTACATGGCCGAGCTGTTCGACGCGGTCGCTCGCGCGAACACGATCCTGCTCGACCTCGACCGCGACGTGTGGGGCTATATCTCGGTCGGCTACTTCAAGCAGAAGACGAAGGCCGGCGAGATCGGCTCGTCGACGATGCCGCACAAGGTCAACCCGATCGATTTCGAGAACTCGGAAGGCAACCTCGGCCTCGCGAACGCGACGCTGCGCCACCTCGCCGACAAGCTGCCCGTGTCGCGCTGGCAGCGTGACCTGACCGACTCGACGGTGCTGCGCAACATGGGCGTCGCGCTCGGCTACTCGCTGCTCGCGTACGACTCGCTGATCCGCGGCCTCGACAAGCTCGAAGTGAACCCGCAGCGCCTGAACGAAGATCTCGACAACTGCTGGGAAGTGCTCGCGGAGCCGGTGCAGACGGTGATGCGCCGCTACGGCATCGAGAACCCGTACGAGCAGTTGAAGGAACTGACGCGCGGCAAGGGCATCACGCGCGAAGCGCTGCAGGAATTCGTCGGCACGCTGGCGATCCCGCAGGACGCGAAGGATCGCCTGCTCGCGATGACGCCTGCGTCGTACATCGGCAAGGCCGTCGAACTCGCGAAGCGGATCGCGTAAGCGCCGCCGTCGCCGGACGGAAAAAAAGCCCGATGCGAGCACTTTCGCATCGGGCTTTTTCGTTGGTGGTCGCGCGGGGACCGAAGGTCAGAACGAAATCATCCGCCCCGGATTCAGCGCGCTCATCACGCTCATCGCCGCCTTCGCGGCCGGAATCGCGATCGGCGACAACTGCCGGCCGAGCGGAATCTCGCGATGGTCGATGCCGGTCAGCATCGAGAAATCGTCGTTGCGCCCGACGAAATCGTCGCAGATCGCCTTGCCGATCCGCACCGTCTGCGCGACGCCGTGCCCGCTCCAGCCCTGCACCATGTACATCGGCACGCGGCCGTCGGTCTTGCGGCTGTCGGTCGCGCCGTTCAGCGTGAAGTCGCTGACGCCGCTCCAGCAGTAGTCGAGCGCGAAGCGGCCGTCGTGCTGCGCAAACACCGTGTTCAGCCGCGTCAGCAGATACGCGTTGACGTCCTGCTGCGCCCAGCACGAGCCGGTGCCCTGCCCGCCGAACAGCAGGCGGTTGCCGCGCACCGGCCGGTAGTAGTCGATCTGGAACTGCGTGTCGTACACCGGCATGCCGGCCGGCATCAGCGTCGCGACGTCGACGTCGAGCGGCGCCGTCACGCTCACATACGTGAAGAACGGCACGGTGGTCGCGCCGCCGTCGTCCAGCAGCCGGAACGTCGTGTTGTGCAGCGCGAGCACGACGCCGCGGCGCGCGGTGATCGTGCCGCCCGGCGTCGTCGCGACGACGCCCGCGGGCGTTTCGTCGAGCTCGAGCACCTCGGTGCCTTCGTACAGCGCGCCGCCGTTCAACTGGAAGCCATGCACGAGGCCGCGCACCAGCGCGAGCGGATGAAGCTGCCCGCCGAGCGCGTCGATCGCCGCGCCGTGATACAGGTCCGAGCGCACGTATTCGTCGTGCAGCTGATGGCGGCCGACGAGCGTCACGCCCGCATCGCCGAGATGACGGCGGGCGTCCGCGCCGTCGAGCAGCGCGCTCATGTGGCCCGGGTGGACCGCCGCCGTCACGTGGCCGCGCTTGCGGTCGAGATCGAGCGCGTAACGCGCGCCGATTTCGTCGATCAGGTCCATCGATTCGGTCGACGCGAAGCGCCACAGCCGCTTCGCGTCGTCGTGCGACAGGTAGTCGATCATGTCGGCGGCTTCCCAGCGCGCGAGGCCGGGCGTCAGTTGCCCGCCGTTGCGGCCCGACGCCGCGGAGCCGATGTGATGCTTGTCGACGAGGATCGTGTCGACTCCCGCTTCCGCGAGATGCAGCGCGGCCGATGCGCCGAGCAGCCCCGAACCGATCACCAGCACGTCGCACACGGCGTCGTGCGCGAGCGGCGCGCCGTTTTCGTGGCGCGACAGCGACGCCTCGTACCAGTTGGCCGGACGTTCGCCGTCGTAGCGGGACGGCTCGCACCAGTTCCAGTTGTCCTTTTCGATGTTCAGTTGCGTCTGGTCGAAACGCGATTCGCCCTGGATCAGGGGTTTGTTGTGGGTGGTCATGATTGCACTTGCATGGTCTTGGGCCGCCAGTCGAAGGGCCGTGAGGCTTCGCGGGTGGGGCAGCCGGTTCCACATGGGTGTCAACGATAAAAAGGGGCGCGATGGCCCGTGTTGACGGCGGGCACGCTCGTGCCGCCTGAATCCCGGACTGTGCGAAAGCACGTATTGAAAGGTGCCGGGACACCCAATTTCTACACCGCAGAAATAATTCTACAGTGTAGAATAAGCTTTCGTCAAGTTTACAGCGGGCGCCGTTCCGCCTGCCAGCCCGCCTCGATGAAAGACAAACCCGCCCAAGGCCCGCGCGGCCTCGACAAGGACGCGATCGTCGCGGCCGCGCTCGCGCTGCTCGAAGAGGTCGGCGAAGCCGCGTTCAGCGTGCGCAAGCTCGCGCAGTCGGTCGGTTGCGACCCGATGAGCGTGCTGTATCACTTCAAGTCGAAGGACGGCCTGACCCGTGCGATCGCGAATGCGCTGTCGCGCTCGCTGGTACCGGTCGACGACACGCTGCCGTGGCGCGACCGGCTGCGCGATCTCGCGCGCCAGTACCGCGCGCTCGCGCTGCGCTACCCGGCCGCATTCGCGCTGCTGCAGCGGCACATGAGCACGGGGCCGGCCGATCTCGCGCATATCGAGGCCGTGCATCGCGCGCTGGCCGACGCCGGCATCCCGCGCGCGGCGCTGCCGGCCGTGTGCGTCGGCTGGTATGCGAGCGTGATCGGGCTCGCCGCCGCCGAGGCCGGCGGCCTCACGCGGCCCGCGAACGACGTCGAGCTCGCGGAAATGAATGCGCTCTCCGATACCGCGCATCCGCTCGTCAAATCGGCCGCGCCGCTCTATGCGCGGCTCGATCCGGCCGTGGTGCACGACACGATGCTCGACGTGCTGCTCGACGGCATCGCGCGGCACGCGCACGCAGCCTGACCGGCGCGCGCGCCGCCAACGAAAAAGGCGCCCGAAGGCGCCTTTTTCATGAAGCTTGCGGCCAACCGCGCTCAGTGCTGCTGCGCGAAGCCGATCTTCACCATCACTTCGTTGACGATCTGTTCGGGCGTCAATTCGATGCTGACCTCGATCGCTTCGTCCGGGCCCGGCTCCTCGAGCGTGTCGAGCTGGCTCTTCAGCAGCGACGGATCGAAGAAATGGCCCGTGCGGCTCTTCAGGCGCTCCTGCAATACCTCGAACGAACCCTTCAGATACACGAACCGCACGTCGGTGTCGGTGCCGCGCAGCACGTCGCGGTACGACCGCTTCAGCGACGAGCACGTGAACACGGCCGTCTCGCCGGCGCGCTGCTTTTCCTCGATGGCCGCGCGGATCGTGCGCAGCCACGGCCAGCGGTCGTCGTCGGTCAGTGGAATGCCGTGATGCATCTTTTCCTTGTTCGCCGCGCTGTGAAACGCGTCGCCATCGGTATAGCTGCACGACAGGCGTTCCGCCAGCATTTCGCCGATTCGCGACTTGCCCGCGCCCGACACGCCCATTGCGATCAGAATCATTGACTACCCCTTGTTACAGAACCAGGCTCAGCAGCAGCGTGAAGCTAAGACCGAGCACCGAGATGATGGTTTCAAGCAGCGACCAGGTCTTGAACGTCTGACCGACCGTCATCCCGAAGTATTCCTTGATCAGCCAGAAGCCGCCGTCGTTCACGTGCGAGAAGATCAGCGAGCCCGAGCCCGTCGCGAGCACCAGCAGTTCCGGGCTGACCGCCGCGCCGGACGCCGCCGCGATCGGCGCGACGATGCCGCAGGCCGTCGTCATCGCGACCGTCGCCGAACCCGTCGCGAGACGCATCAGCGCCGCGACGAACCAGCCGAGCAGCAGCGGCGACAGGTGCGCGTGCTTCGCGGTCTCGACGATCTGCTGCGAGATCCCGCTGTCGCGCAGGACGCCGCCGAAGCCGCCGCCCGCACCGACGATCAGCGTGATCCCGGCGATCGGCGCCAGACACTCGCCGCAGAACTTCTGGATCTGGTCGCGGTTGAAGCCCTGCAGCTTGCCGAACGTGAAAAAGCTCACCAGCACGGCGATCAGCAGCGCGACGTCGGAGTTGCCGGCAAAGCGCAGCAGGTTGTTCGGCAGCGACTTCGGCGCGAACACCAGGTCGGCCCAGCTGCCGACCAGCATCAGCACGACGGGCAGCAGGATCGTGAACAGCGTGATGCCGAAACTCGGCAGTTCGCGCTTGCGACCCTCCGTGTGCGTATCGACGAACTGCGCCGCGAGCGGATTGTTTTCCGGCAGCTTCACGAACTTCGAGATCATCAGCGCGAATAGCGGACCGGCGATGATCGCGGTCGGCACGCCGACGATCAGGCCGAATGCGATCGTCTTGCCGATATCGGCGCCGTATTGCTGAACGGCCAGCAGCGCGGCCGGGTGCGGCGGGATCAGCCCGTGCACGACGGACAGGCCGGCCACCATCGGCAGGCCGACGACGAGCAGCGACTTGCCGGTGCGCTTCGCGACGTTGAACGCGATCGGGATCAGCAGCACGAAGCCGACTTCGAAGAACACCGGCAGGCCGACGATGATCGCGACGAACATCATCGCCCAGTGGATGTTCTTTTCACCGAACCAGTCGATCAGCGTGGTCGCGATCCGTTCGGCGCCGCCCGATTCGGCCATCATCTTGCCGAGCATCGTGCCCAGGCCGACGACGATCGCGATGTGGCCGAGCGTGCCGCCGGTGCCCGTTTCGAACGACTTGACGATCTTGTCCATCGGCATGCCGACGACGAGGCCGAGGCCCAGCGAAACGATGATCAGCACCAGGAACGGGTAGATCTTGTAGCGCGCGATCATCAGGATCAGCGCGGCGATCGCGATCAGCGTGAATACGAGCAGCACGCTGCCTTGGACGGCCCCCATGTGGCACTCCTCCTAGAATTGTTCGAACCGGGCGAGGTGTTGCGAGTATGCCCGGCTATGCAGGTCTCCGAAACACGGGGGTACCCCCCGTCAGGACGCTGAATTTTACTTATCTTTGCGGCCCACGGATAGAACCGGTTCCATCAGCAAAAACCCTCGGTAAAACAAGCACTAACGCTTGCTTTCCGAGGGCAAAACGATCATTTGGTACAAGTCTTAACGGGGGAGCTGGCTCGCGGCTTGCGCGAGGCGCGTGACCTCGGCCCAGTCCTGCGCGGCGAGCGCGGCTTTCGGCGTGAGCCACGAGCCGCCGACGCACACGACGTTCGGCAGCTTCAGGAAACTCGGCGCGCTTTCGGCCGTGATGCCGCCCGTCGGGCAGAACTTCAGCGCCGGGAACGGGCCGTGGAACGCCTGCAGCATCGGCACGCCGCCGGCCTGCTGCGCGGGGAAGAACTTGACGATCTCGTAGCCGAATTCGAGCGCCTGGATGATGTCGCTCGGCGTCATCACGCCCGGCAGCAGCGGCAGGTCCGCGTCGAGCGACGCGAGGTGCAGGTCCTTCGTCAGGCCCGGCGACACGCCGAACTTCGCGCCCGCACGCTTCGCCTGCGCGCAGTGCTCGGGCTTCGTGATCGTGCCGACGCCGACGACGATGTCGTCCGCGAGCTGGCTCGCGCGCTGGATCGCCTCCAGGCCCGCCGGCGTGCGCAGCGTGATCTCGAGCACCTTGACGCCGCCCGCGTGCAGCGCGCGCGACACGTGTTCACCCTGCTCGACCGAGTCGAATGCGAGCACCGGAATGACCGGGCCCAGCTTCACGATTTCGCCAATCGTCTTCATTGATGACACTCCTTGAAATTCATGCAGCGACGCCGACGACCGTTTCGCCGACCAGCGTCCCGAAAACCGATGCGCCCTGCTCGGCCGGCGCGGCGGCCGCGCGGAACACGCCGAACAGTTCGCGCCCGAACCCGACTTCGTTCTCCGCCTGGTGCTGCGGCTGCGCCACTGCGCGCGCTTGCCACTCGGCGTCGTCGACCTCGATGTCGAGCACGCCGGCTTCCGCGTCGATCACGAGCGTGTCGCCCGTCTTCACCTTGCCGAGCGGGCCGGCCAGCAGCGCTTCCGGCGACACGTGGATCACCGCCGGCACCTTGCCCGACGCGCCGGACATGCGGCCGTCGGTGACGAGCGCGACGTGAAAGCCCTGATCCTGCAGCACGCCGAGCAGCGGCGTCAAACGGTGCAGCTCGGGCATCCCGTTCGCGCGCGCGCCCTGGAAGCGCACGACCGCGACGAAATCGCGCTTGAGCTCGCCGCGATCGAATGCCGCCTGCACGGCTTCCTGCGAATCGAATACGATCGCGGGCGCCGTCACCTTGCGGTGCTCGGGCGCGACCGCCGAAATCTTGATCACGCCGCGGCCGAGCCGGCCCTGCATCAGGCGCAGGCCGCCGTCCGGCTGGAACGGCTCGCGAATGCCGCGCAGCACCTTCGTGTCGTGGCTCTCGGCCGTGCCGTCGACCCACGTCAGCTTGCCGTCGATCAGCTTCGGCTCCTTCGTGTAGTGCGACAGGCCCTTGCCGGCGACCGTCGTCACGTCTTCGTGCAGCAGCCCGCCTTCGAGCAGGTTGCGCACCAGGAACGCAACGCCGCCCGCCGCGTGGAAATGGTTCACGTCCGCCTTGCCGTTCGGGTAGATCTTCGCGAGCAGCGGCACGACGGCCGACAGCTCGTCGAAATCGTTCCAGTCGATCAGCACGCCGGCCGCACGCGCGATCGCGACAAGGTGCAGCGTGTGGTTGGTCGAGCCGCCCGTCGCGAGCAGCGCGACGATCCCGTTGACGATCGCCTTCTCGTCGATCACATGGCCGATCGGCGTGTACTGGCCGCGCTCGACCGTCAGATCGAGCACGCGGCGCGCGGCTTCGGCCGTCAGGGCGTCGCGCAGCGGCGTGTGCGGATGGACGAACGCCGAGCCCGGCAGGTGCAGGCCCATCAGCTCCATCAGCATCTGGTTGCTGTTCGCGGTGCCGTAGAACGTGCAGGTGCCGTGGCCGTGATACGCGGCCGATTCGGCTTCGAGCAGCGCGTCGCGGCCGACCTGGCCGGTCGCGAACTGCTGGCGGATCTTCGCCTTGTCGTCGTTCGACAGGCCGCTCGTCATCGGGCCGGCCGGCACGAAGATGGTCGGCAGGTGGCCGAACTGCAGCGCGCCGATCAGCAGGCCCGGCACGATCTTGTCGCAGATGCCGAGGCAGAGCGCCGCGTCGAACATGTTGTGCGTGAGCGCGATCGCCGTGCCCATCGCGATCGCCTCGCGCGAGAACAGCGACAGCTCCATCCCGGGGTTGCCCTGCGTGACGCCGTCGCACATCGCCGGCACGCCGCCCGCGAACTGCGCGACGCCGCCGTTCTCACGTGCGGCGGCCTTGATGATGTCGGGGAAATCCTTGTACGGCGCGTGCGCGGACAGCATCTCGTTGTACGAGGACACGATGCCGATGTTCGGCTCGCGGATCGCCTTGATCTGGAACTTGTCGCTGCCTTCGAGACCCGCGAAGCCGTGCGCGAGGTTCGCGCACGACAGCGCGCCGCGCGCCGGAAACTTGCCTTGCGCGCCGTCGATGCGCTGCAGATAGGCGGAACGGGTCGATTGGCTGCGGGCGATCACGCGTTCGGTGACTTTCGCCAGAGTGGGGTGCAGCGACGTCATGCTGGGCGCTCCTGTATGCCGGACGACACCGGCGGTTGGAATCGTGGGGACGGTCGAGTGCGTCGAACGAACGAAGCCAGTCTAGTAGAAAAACTACATGCGCGCAATGCAGATCGACAGGCGCGCAACCCACATTCCCGCCACCAGCAAGGCTTTACCTAGTAAAAACCCTAATTCACCGCCGAAGCCGAAGCAGAAATTACCGGCAATGGAGCTAGCATTTTCGTGTAGATTTTCTACAATTCGATTGCGATACACTCGCTCATCCGAACCCCATTTCCATCCACCGCCCCATGCTGCCTCGCATTGAAGCGATCCGCGCCGAACTGCGCCCGTCCGAGCGCAAGCTTGCCGACTACATCCTCGCCGCGCCGCGCGAGGTGCTCGACCTCGCGATGACCGAGCTGTCGACCCGCGCGGGCGTCAGCCAGCCGACCATCGCGCGCTTCTGCCAGGCGCTCGGCTGCAGCGGCTTTCGCGAATTCAAGATCCGGCTCGCGCAGAGCGTCGCGCCGGGCGTGTCGTCGGTGTATCGCGACGTCGAGCCCGACGAGCCCGCGCCCGGCATCATCGGCAAGGTGTTCGACCGCACGATCGGCGCGCTGATCGAGGTACGCAACAGCCTGTCGGCCGGCAGCGTCGCCGACGCGATCGCGCTGCTGTCGAATGCGTCGCGCATCGAGTTCTACGGCGCCGGCGGCTCGGGCATCGCCGCGCAGGACATCCAGCACAAGTTCTTCCGGCTCGGCGTGCCGAGCGTCGCGTATTCGGACCCGCACACGTTCTCGATGTCGTCGGCGCTGCTCGGGCCGCACGACGTCGTCGTCGCGATCTCGAACACCGGCCGCACCCGCGACATCGTCGATGCCGCGCGCTCCGCGCTCGCGTGCGGCGCGAAGGTCGTCGCGATCACGCAGAGCCATTCGCCGCTCGCGAAACTCGCGACGGTGAGCCTCGCGTCGAACGTGGCCGAGGAAACCGACGTGTTCTCGCCGATGACGTCGCGGATGTCGCACCTCGCGATCGGCGACATCCTCGCGGTCGGCGTCGCGCTGTCGCGCGGGCCCGCGCTGATGGAGCGCGTCGGTCGCGCGAAGGAGGCAATCACGCGCCGCCGGATCGACGACCCGACGAAGGATTGATGCGCACGCCGCGCACATGAAACAACGGCGCCCCGAGGGGCGCCGTTGTTTCATGTGTGCATCGATCGACCGCCGGCATGCTCGTCGACGGAGCCGCCGGCCGGGTTCAGAACGGCTTGATCACCGCCAACGCGACCGCGGCGAGCATGCCGAGCACCGGCAGCTCGTTGAACACGCGATACCACTTGTCGGTGCGGCGGTTCTCGCCGCGCTCGAACACGCGCAGCAGGTGCCCGCAATACGCGTGGTAGATGACGAGCAGCAGCACCACCGTCACCTTCGCGTGGATCCAGCCCTGCCCCTGGCCGATGCCGATCACGAGCCAGAGCCACAGCCCGCAGGCCAGCGCCGGCACCGCGATCATCGTCATGAAGCGGAACAGCTTGCGCGCCATCAGCAGCAGGCGCCGCACCGCGGCCGGATCGGTCTCCATGGCCAGGTTCACGTAGATGCGCGGCAGGTAGAACAGCCCTGCGAACCACGCGGCGATCAGAACGATATGGAACGTCTTGACCCAGAGCATTGCCATCGGTTGTGCGCCTCGCTTTACTGACGGCCTTCGCCGTGCCCGAGCACGACGTACTTCAGCGACGTGAGCCCTTCCAGGCCGACGGGGCCGCGTGCGTGCAGCTTGTCGTTCGAGATGCCGATTTCCGCGCCGAGGCCGAATTCGAAGCCGTCCGCGAAGCGCGTCGACGCGTTGACCATCACGCTTGCCGAATCGACTTCGCGCAGGAAGCGCATCGCGCGGTCGTGATCCTCGGTGACGATCGCATCGGTGTGATGCGAGCCGTAGTGGTTGATGTGCTCGATCGCGGCGTCGAGGCCGTCGACGATCTTGATCGCGAGCACCGGCGCGAGATATTCGGTGTGCCAGTCTTCGTCGGTCGCGTCGACGAGCGGGCCGACGCCCGCCTCGGCCAGCACCGCGCGCGCGGCCGCATCGACACGCAGCTCGACCTGCTTGTCGCGATACAGCTTGCCGAGCGGCGGCAGCAGCGTCGCCGCGATGCCGCTCGCCACGAGCAGCGTTTCCATCGTGTTGCAGGTGCCGTAGCGGTGCGTCTTCGCGTTGTCGCATACGGTCAGCGCCTTCGCGAGATCGGCGCGATCGTCGACATACACGTGGCAGATGCCGTCGAGGTGCTTGATCATCGGCACACGCGCCTCGTTGATCAGTCGCTCGATGAGGCTCTTGCCGCCGCGCGGCACGATCACGTCGACATATTCTGTCATCGTGATCAGCTTGCCGACCGCGGCGCGATCGGCGGTCGCGACGACCTGCACGGCATCCTGCGGCAGGCCGGCCGCCTCGAGCCCTTCGCCGATCAGCTTCGCGAGCGCCGCATTCGATTCGAGCGCCTCGGAGCCGCCGCGCAGGATCGTCGCGTTGCCCGACTTCAGGCACAGCGCGGCCGCGTCGATCGTCACGTTCGGGCGCGACTCGTAGATGATGCCGATCACGCCGAGCGGCACGCGCATCTGGCCGACCTGGATCCCGCTCGGGCGGTACTTGAGGTTGCCGATCTCGCCGATCGGATCGGCCAGCGACGCGACCTGGCGCAGACCTTCGACCATCGTCTTCAGCGCGTTGTCGGACAACGTCAGGCGATCGATGAATGCCGCGTCGAGGCCCTTTTCGCGGGCACGAGCGACGTCGCGTGCATTCGCATCCTTCAACGCCTGCGCGTCGCGCTCGATCGCGCGGGCCACGGCGTCGAGCGCCGCGTTCTTCGCGGCCGTGCTGGCGCGCGCCATCGCGCGGGAAGCGTGCCGGGCACGGCGGCCCAGGTCCGTCATGTACTGGTCGATATCCATCGTGTGACTCGAGAAGCGAGCCGCTTGGCGCGGCGTGAATTCGTGGGGAAGCGGGACGGCCATCCGGGGACGGCCATCCGGGGTGTGACGATCCGCGGGACAGCCATCCGCGCAGGGCGGCGGCCGATATGCCGCGCCAGCTATCGAAGCATTGTAAGCGGGTTGCGCAGCGCGCGCTGAAGGCCCGAACGGGACTTAGCGTCGCACGCGACCCGCGGTCGGCGGTCGCTCGCCGCGGGCGCTCGCGACCGTCATCGCGAGCTGGAACAGCCCGTCCCACGGGTCGGGCGGCGGTTCGTCCTGCGTACGGCGGCCCGGCGTGACGGCGGACAAGCCCTTGACCTGCCGGTCGAGCTTCGCGGCGAACGCGAGCGCCTTTTCGAGCCCCGCTTCCGACACGCGGTTCAGCGCGGGGCCGATCAACCGCTCGCGCGGGCCCCACATGCGGTTCTCGCGCAGCAGCGTGGCCAGCGGCTTGCCGGCCGTCGTGCCGCGCTTGATCCGCAGCAGCGTGCGCAATTCCTCGACGACGGCCCACATCACGAGCACGATCGCCTCGCCCTCGCCCTTCAGCCCGTCGATCATCCGCGCGAGCCGGGCGGCATCGCCCGCGAGCATCGCCTCGTTCAGCTTGAACACGTCGTAGCGCGCGACGTTCAGCACCGCGTCGTGCACCTGCTCGAACGACAGCACGCCCTGCGGATAGAGCAGCCCGAGCTTCTGAATCTCCTGATGCGCAGCGAGCAGGTTGCCCTCGACGCGCTCCGCGATGAACTGCAGCGCGCGCCGCCCGTCGTCGCCGGGCGCGACGCGCTGGCCCTGCATCGACAGACGCTGGCCGATCCAGTTCGGCAGCTGCGCGCGTTCGACCGGATCGATCTTCAGCGCGACGCCGCCGTTCTGCAGCGCGGTAAACCACGCGGATTTCTGCGTGGCCGCGTCGAGGCGCGGCAACGTGACGAGCATCAGCGCGTCGGGGTTGGGCGTGGCCGCGAGCGTCTTCAGCGCATCGGCGCCTTCCTTGCCGGGCTTGCCCGACGGAATGCGCAGCTCGATCAGCTGGCGCTCGCCGAACAGCGACATCGCCTGGGTCGCGCCAAGCAGCACGCTCCAGTCGAAGCCGCGCTCGACCGTATGCACCGAACGCTCGGTGAAGCCGGCCGCGCGTGCGGCCGCACGAATGCGGTCGCACGCTTCCTGCGCGAGCAGCGGCTCGTCGCCGTAGACGGTGTAGAGCCCGGCCATCCCCTTCGCGAGGTGCGGCTCCAGCGCATCAAGTCGCAATTGCATCGGTGCGTGCGCCGGCGATCACAGCGGCGGCGGCGGCAGCGGCGCGCGCGGCGCGACGCCCGGCACCACGTCCTCCGGCGCCGGCGTCAGCGAGTGGACGATCGCGAGACGCCGCATCAGCTGGTCGACCGCGTCGTTCTGCATGTCGCCGTACAGAATATCGGCTTCCTGCGCCTTCGCGTTGGTGTACTGGTCGCTGTACGTCATCGCGCGGTTCAGCGCGATCGCGCTCGGCGGGATCAGCAGCGTGCCGTCCTGGCTCGTCAGCGTGAAGTTCAGCGTGTAGAACAGCGCGTATTCCTGCGCGGAGCCGTACTTGTTGAGCGTCAGCGTGTTTTGCCCACGCGACTCGGACATGCGCAGCACGGCATCGGCTTCGTCCACCGATTTGACGATCTTCGTGTCGCTGCCGGCCTGGACGAGGCGCGTGAGCCGTGCCTCGACGGGCGCCGGCGCGCCGGCCACCAGCAGGCGCTTGAACGCGTAGTCCTGCCGGCCGCGCAACTGGAAACCGCATGCCGACAGCCCGACCGCGCTGCCGACGAGCACCAAAAACGATCTGCGGATCACCTTCGCTCCTTCTGTGTGCGCCCGACGGCCAATGGCCGTCAGACGACGATGTTCACGAGGCGGCCGGGCACGACGACGATCTTCTTCGCCGGCTTGCCGTCGCTGAACTTCGCGAACGCTTCGTCGGCCACTGCCGCGGCTTCGATCGCCTCGCGGCTCGCGTCCTTCGCGACCTTCAGCGCGCCGCGCACCTTGCCGTTCACCTGCAGCACGAGTTCGATCTCGGCCTGCTCGAGCGCGGCCTCGTCGACCTTCGGCCACGGTGCGTCGAGCAGCGGGCCGAAATCGTCCGCGTAGCCGAGCGCCTTCCACAGCTCGAACGTGACGTGCGGCACGACAGGGTACAGCACGCGCAGCAGCACGCCGTACGTCTCGCGCAGCACGGCGGGCGTCGCGCCCTTCGCGCCGTCGATCGCGTTCAGCATCTTCATCGCGGCCGACACGACCGTGTTGTACTGCAGGCGCTGGTAGTCGAAATCGGCCTGCTTCAGCACGCTGTAGATTTCGCGGCGCAGCGCCTTGTCGGCGTCGCCGAGCGCGGCCGCGTCGAAGCCCGCGCGCGCGGCGAGCGCCTCGCGGTTCGTCGCGCCGAAGCTCCACACGCGGCGCAGGAAGCGGCTCGCGCCTTCGACGCCCGCGCCCGACCATTCGAGCTGCTGCTCGGGCGGCGCCGCGAACATCGTGAACAGGCGCGCGGTATCGGCGCCGTACTGGTCGATCAGCACCTGCGGATCGACGCCGTTGTTCTTCGACTTCGACATCTTCTCGATGCCGCCGAGCACGACCGGCTGGCCGTCCGTGTTCAGCGTCGCGCCGACCGGGCGGCCCTTGTCGTCGTGCGTGACCGTCACGTCGGTCGGGTTGTACCAGGTCTTCTTGCCGGATGCGTCTTCGCGGTAGAACGTCTCGTTCAGCACCATCCCCTGCGTGAGCAGGTTCTTCGCCGGCTCGCCGAACTTCACGAGGCCGAGGTCACGCATCACCTTGGTCCAGAAGCGCGAATACAGCAGGTGCAGGATCGCGTGCTCGATGCCGCCGATGTACTGGTCCATCGGCATCCAGTAATCGGTGCGCGCGTCGACCATCGTGTCGGCGTCCGGCGCCGTGTAGCGCGAGAAGTACCACGACGAATCGACGAAGGTGTCCATCGTGTCGGTCTCGCGCTTCGCGGCCGCGCCGCACTTCGGGCACGAGCAGTTCAGGAACGCTTCCGACTTCGCGAGCGGATTGCCCGAGCCGTCCGGCACGAGGTCTTCCGGCAGCACGACCGGCAGGTCCTGCTCCGGCACCGGCACGTCGCCGCACGACGGGCAGTGGATGATCGGGATCGGCGTGCCCCAGTAGCGCTGGCGCGACACGCCCCAGTCGCGCAGGCGCCACGTGACCTGCTTGTCGCCGAAGCCGCCGGCCTTCAGGTCGGCCGCGACCGCGTCGACCGCTTCCGCGTAGCGCAGCCCGTCGTACTTGCCGCTGTTCACGCAGACCGCGGTTTCCTTGTCGCCGTACCATTCCTGCCAGGCATCCAGCGAGTACGTCTGCCCTTCGCTCGAAATCACCTGCTTGATCGGCAGGCCGTACTTCTTCGCGAATGCGAAATCGCGCTCGTCGTGGCCCGGCACGCCCATCACCGCGCCTTCGCCATAGCTCATCAGCACGTAGTTGCCGATCCAGACCTCGACCGGCTCGCCCGTCAGCGGGTGCGACACGGAGAAGCCCGTCGCGAGGCCTTTCTTCTCCATCGTCGCGACATCGGCCTCGGCGACGCCGCCGCGCTTGCATTCGTCGATGAACGCCTGCAGTTCCGGCTTGCCCTGCGCGAGGCGCGTGGCAAGCGGATGCTCGGCCGCGACCGCGCAGAACGTGACGCCCATGATCGTGTCGGCACGCGTCGTGAACACGCGCAGGAGCGCCTTCTCGCCGTCGAGTTCGTACGGGAAGCCGAAGTTCACGCCGAAGCTCTTGCCGATCCAGTTCTGCTGCATGATCTTCACGCGCTCGGGCCAGCCGAGGCCCTCGAGATCGTTCAGCAGTTCATCCGCGTACTGCGTGATGCGCAGGTAGTACATCGGGATCTCGCGCTTCTCGACGAGCGCGCCCGAGCGCCAGCCGCGGCCGTCGATCACCTGCTCGTTCGCGAGCACGGTCTGGTCGACCGGGTCCCAGTTCACGGTGCCCGTCTTCTTGTACGCGATGCCCTTCTCGAGCATCTTCAGGAACAGCCACTGGTTCCACTTGTAGTAGTCGGGCTTGCATGTCGCGATTTCGCGCGACCAGTCGATCGCGAGGCCCATCGACTGCATCTGGCCCTTCATGTAGTCGATGTTGTCGTAGGTCCACTTCGCGGGCGGCACGCCGTTCGCCATCGCGGCGTTCTCGGCCGGCATACCGAACGCGTCCCAGCCCATCGGCATCAGCGTGTTGTAGCCGTTCATCCGCAGATAGCGGTACATCACGTCGTTGATCGTGTAGTTGCGCACGTGACCCATGTGCAGCTTGCCGGACGGATACGGCAGCATCGACACGCAGTAGAACTTCGGCTTCTGCGAATCTTCCCTCGTCTTGTAGGCATCGGCTGCGCGCCAGTCGCCCTGGGCGGCGGCTTCGACGTCGGCGGGTACGTATCTCTCGTGCATGGTGTGGTTCGGACTAGGCTTTAAGCAGCGCGACGGCTCGCGCGCAGGATTGGATCGAAAATCGTGCGTACCCGGCGGCACTGCAGGTTCGCTGTTGCGGGACCTGTTCGGGGTTTCCGGATATTTTCCGGGTTACCTGGAAAATTCCGGGTTACCTGGAAAAAACCTGCCAGCCGGGAAAAACGATGATTATACCGTCAGCGCCGGCCCATCCGGCCGGTCTTGCGGCGCGCGGCCCGATCCCGCGGCGGGCGCGAACTGGCCTGATGATCCGCGCGGCGGTTCGCCGGCGCGTCAGTGTTTCGCGCCCGCGGCGGCCGGCGCGGCGGCGCCCGCCGGCGGCACGTCGGTGACGAAGCCGATCCGCGTGAGGCCCGCGGCCTGCGCGGCGCCCATCACCTGCGCGATCACGTCGTAGCGGGTCGCGCGCGACGCGCGCAGCCGCAACTCGGGCGGCGCGGCGCCTGCTGCTGCGGCTTGAAAGCGCGCCGGCAGCGCGTCGAGTGCGACGGGTGTGTCGTCCCAGTACAGCTTGCCGGCGTCGTCGATCGACAGCGTGACCGATTGCGGCGTATCGCGCGCGACGCCGGCCGCGACCTTCGGCAGGTCGAGCCGGATCGCGTGCGTCATCAGCGGCGCGGTGATGATGAAGATGACGAGCAGCACGAGCATCACGTCGATCAGCGGCGTCATGTTGATCTCCGCCATCGGCGCGGACGTCTTGTGGTGCTCCAGTCCGCCGAATGCCATGGTCGCTCCTCCCGGCCGCGCGTCAGGCGCCCTGCGCGCACACGAATACGTGCAGGTCGCGCGCGAAGCCGTCGAGTTCCTCGGCGAGCTGGCGCACGAGTCGCCCGAGGATGTTGTAGGCAAGCACCGCGGGAATCGCGACGACGAGCCCGAACGCAGTCATGATCAGCGCCTCGCCGACCGGCCCCGCGACGTTCTCGATCTGCGCCTGTCCGCTCGCGGCGATGCTGCCGAGCGCGTGATAGATGCCCCACACGGTGCCGAGCAGCCCGACGAACGGCGCGGTGCTGCCGATCGACGCGAGCAGCACCTGACCGAACTCGAGACGCCGCTGCGAGCGCAGCATCGCGTGACGCAGCGCGCGCAGCACGCGTTCGCTGCGCTCGACGCGCGCGGCCAGCGCGGCCGGATCGTGTTGGTCGGCCGCGTCGCGCGCGGCTTCGGCGAGCGGCACGAACACGCGCTCGCGATCGGCGCCGGCGAGCGCGTCGATGCCCGCGTCGAGCGACGCCGCGCGCCAGAACGCGGCGAGCGCGCGCGGCCCCTGCCGCTTCGCGCGGACCAGCAGCCAGGCCTTCATGAGGAGAAAGCACCAGCTGGCGACGGACATCGCCAGCAGCACGTAGGCGACGGCGTGCGTGATCGCATCGCCGCTTTCGAGGTAGTGGACAACGCCGGTGGGAATCGCCATCGGAGTTTCCCCGTGAGGGTCAGCGCAGGCCGAGCACGTCCTGCATGTCGAACAGGCCGGCGCCGCGCGCCGACAGGAAGCGGACCGCACGCAGCGCGCCCTGCGCGTACGACACGCGGCTCGACGACTTGTGCGTGATCTCGATCCGTTCGCCGATCCCGGCGAACAGCACGGTGTGATCGCCGACGATGTCGCCGCCGCGCACGGCCGCAAAGCCAATCGTCGACGGATCGCGTTCGCCCGTCACGCCGTGGCGGCCGTACACCGCGCAGTCGTCGAGCGAGCGCCCGAGCGCGCCGGCCACCGCTTCGCCCATCATCAGCGCGGTGCCCGACGGCGCGTCGACCTTGTGACGGTGGTGCGCCTCGATGATTTCGATGTCGTAGCCGTGCGAGAAATGCTTCGCCGCGAATTCGAGCAGCTTCAGCGTGACGTTCACGCCGACGCTCATGTTCGCCGCGAACACGATGCCGATCCTGGCCGCGGCGGCCTGCAGCTCGGCCTTCTGCTCGGCGGTGAAGCCGGTCGTGCCGATCACGAGCTTCACGTCGTGGCGCAGCGCGGCCGCGACGTGCGCGATCGTGCCTTCCGGCCGCGTGAAGTCGATCAGGTAGTCGGCCTGCGCGAACACGGCGTCGAGGTCGTCGGTCAGCTTGACTCCGGTTTCCTTGCCGAGGAACGCGCCCGCGTCCTGGCCGAGGAACGGCGAATCGGCGCGGTCGAGCGCGCCGACCAGCTGCGCGTCGGAATCGTCGAGAACGGCTTCGATCAGCATCCGGCCCATACGGCCCGATGCACCGGCAATCGCAATCTTCATGGCTTTCTACACGACAGGTCTAAAGGCGGGCGGCGCATGCCGCCCTGTTTCCGCACGCCAGACGCTTACTGGGCCGGCGCGTTGAGCGGCTGGTTCTGCAGGTTGTCGGAGCCTTGCGGGCCGACGGGCGGCGCCGCTTCGTTCGACACGTTCGGCTGCGGCGGGCGATGGAACTGGAACTGCGGCTGGATCGCCGGCGCGGCGCCCGGCGGCTGGCCGCCCGGCACCGGCGGGCCGCCCGAAGCCTGCGCGGACGGCGTGAAGCGGCGGCTGGCCGAGCCCTGCCCCGATACCTGGTTGGTCGCGCGGTTCGCCGCGCGCGCCGCCTGGGCGTTCGCATCCTGGTCGACCGCCGCGCCGGACGCCAGCCCGGCGGACGGGCTCGCGGCCTCGGCAGCCTGCGCGGCGCTCGCGGCGGCGGCCGCTTCGGCCGCCTTCTTCGCCGCGGCTGCGGCCTTCGCCTTCTTGCCGCCGCGGTCGCCGTCGATATCGGCCAGCAGGTCGAGCTCGGAAGGCAGGTTGTCGGCGCCCGTCCAGCTCGCGAGGCGATCGCCCGCGAACGTCAGCACGAGATCGCGCTGCTGGACGACGGACGTCGAGCCGCGCTTGAAGTAAAAGAGGTAATCCCAGCGGTCGGCATGGAACATGTCCGCCAGCAGCGGCGTGCCGAGCAGCGCGCGCACCTGCTCGCGCGTCATGCCGGCCTGCAGCTGCGCGGCCTTCTCCTGCGACACGAAGTTGCCCTGCACGACCGTGATCCGATAGGGCGTGATGCTCTGCGCGATGCGCTGCGTCACGCTGTCGTACGACGAACAACCAGCCAGCGCGGCAACGGCGGCGGCAGCGATGATGGCACTCCGCATGCGACTCCTCTGAAAGTGCGAAAGGGATTCCGGGAACATTTCCGTCACCGTGCAGGCCCGCGTCGCGAGCCGCGCGTGTTTCTGGAACGGCGAAAAGCCGGTAACATTGAAGCCCTGCATTGTACTCTAGGGATGCCTAGCCATGACCAATCCGACGGATCTCAAGAATATCGGGCTAAAGGCCACCCTACCGCGCCTCAAGATTCTCGAGATCTTCCAGCAAAGCCCGGTGCGTCACCTGACTGCCGAAGACGTCTACCGCAACCTGCTCAACGAGCAACTCGACATCGGGCTCGCCACCGTTTACCGCGTGCTGACGCAGTTCGAGCAGGCCGGCCTGCTCACGCGCAGCAACTTCGAATCCGGCAAGGCCGTGTTCGAATTGAATGAAGGTTCGCACCACGATCACCTCGTCTGCCTCGATTGCGGCCGCGTCGAGGAGTTCTTCGATACCGAGATCGAAAGCCGCCAGCAGGCCATCGCGAAGGAACGCGGCTTCCGGCTCCAGGAACACTCGCTCGCGATGTACGGTTCGTGCACGACCGAGAACTGCCCGCACCGCAAGCACTGATCGAACCCTTCGCACCCGTGCGACGGCCCGGCCGGCACCTCGCCGCCCGGGCCGTGTTGTTTTTGGAACCGGAATGAAAGCGCCCCGCGGTCGCCTGCGGGCCGGGTCGAAACGAATGTTTTCAATCGATCGTGCTGCGGCGAGCCTTGCAGCCGCCGCGCGACCGTCGACGCCCGATGATCGACGCCTGATGCCGCCCTTCGTCGTGCGTCAGGCCGCGCTCGCGCAGGCCGGCTCGAACTCGAGCGCCCATGCGTCGTCGAGCGGAATCTCGTCGCAGTTCGGCTGCGGGCCGCCGCGGTCGACAATCACGAAGTCGCTCACCGCGTCGAGCGCGAGCAGCGGATGGTGCCAGACGCCCTTCGCATAATTCACGCCCTGCCAGCCTTCGGCCAGGAACGCGCGCATCGCGTCGGGCCGGAACTCGCCGGCCGGCGCGACGACGATCGCGTAGCGCGACACGGCCGCGAGCGGGATGAACGCCTGGCTGCCGTGCGGATGGCGCTCCATCAGCGTGATCGCGACCGGCAGCGCGCGCGGCTGCGCGCGAAACACGCTGACGAGCGGCCGGCCGCCGTCCGCGCAGACATCGATCGTCGCGAGATCGTGAAAGCGCTCGGTCGTGCCGCCGTTGATCGGGAAATGCCGCGCGCCTTCGAGCGCGATCACGTCGCCGAACGGCGCGAACGCTTCGCGGGTCAGGCGCTCGACGCGCAGGATGTGGGGTCCGCTCATGCCGTTGCCCTCCTTCAAGCCGGCTCGCCCCACAGACGCAGGCGCGACACGCCGCCGTCCGGGAAGATGTTGAAGCGCACGTGCGTGACCGGGCCGAGCGCCGCGAGCTGGTCGAACGTATGCACGTGGTCCATCTGCAGCTTTTGCTCGCCGAGCAGTTCAGCCCAGAACATCGCCTGCGTGACGAGCGAGTCGTCGGTGCCGCCCGCGACCCGCGCGGCCTGCAGCGAACAGCGGTCGGGGAAGTTGCCCTTGAAGAACGCCGTATCGACCTCGACGCGCCGGATGATGCCCGGCCGCGCCAGCGCGACGATCGCCCAGTCGTTGCCGGGCTCGCGGCGCCGCCGCGTTTCCCAGCCGTCGCCCATGTTCGCGCCGCGCCCCGGCATCAGCATCTGCGAGGCCGGACCGAAGTGCTGGTTGTTCGCGGCCACCAGGTAGCCGCCGTTCTCGATCGCCGCGAGATCGACGAGCTCGCCCGTCGGAACGTGGCGCCAGTCGCGCTGCGGCTGGCCGTACACGCGCAAGCGCGCGAGCCCGCCGTCCGGATACAGGTTCACGCGCAGGTGCGTGAACGGTTGCGCGTCATCGACGCCGACATAGTGATGCGAATTGCCCTGCAGCGTCGTCGCGGGGACGATCGTGCGCCAATCGGCGTCGTCCGGCGGCGTGTCGCCGTTCACCGCGCAAGCGTCGATCGACGCAGCCGGCGGGAAGTTGCCGGTGAAGTGGCTCGTATCGAGATCGACGCCGTAAATCACGCCCGGCCGCGCGAGCCGGACCACGCAGAAGTCGTGGCCGGTGGTGCGCTTGCGGCGCGTTTCCCAGCCGTCCATCCACTTGCCGTGATCGTCGTACTTGCCGGGAATGAAGACGGCCGGCTCGGGATTGAGCATGCGCTCCTTCGGCGCGAAGAATTCGTCGCTCGCGAAGAGCGCCTGCGCGCCCAGTCGCGGGTCGGCGAGGTTCATGTAGCGCCGCGTGAAGGCCGGCGCGTTCGGATCGAGGATGGGGGCTGCCATGTCGTCTCCACTATTTTTTCGAGATGGGTCGGCGCGTCGTGGCGCCGGCCGCGGGAAATTCGCTCGCGCGCGGCAGCCGGGGCAAGCCGCTGCGCACGCGTGATACTCAGAGCGCGTGAGCCTGGTCGCCGGCGACCGGTGCGCTGCTGCCCTGTGCGTCGGCCGCCACGTAGCGCAGCTCGCGGTTCAGCACGCGCGTCGCGCGGGCCCGGTCGATGTCGTTCTCCCACACTGCGACGACCACCGTCGCGACGCAGTTGCCGATCAGGTTGGTCAGCGCGCGGGCGATGCCGACGAACCAGTCGACCGGCAGGATCAGCACGAGGCCGAGCACCGGAATCGCGGGAATCGCCGACAGCGTCGCCGCGAGGATCACGATCGCCGAACCCGGAATCCCGTGCGCGCCCTTCGACGTGACGAGCGATACGAGCAGCACGACGATCAGGTCATGCGTGGACAGCGGCGTATTGGTAGCCTGCGCGATGAACAGCACGGCGAGCGTCAGGTAGATCGAGAAGCCGTCGAGGTTGAACGAGTAGCCGGTCGGGATCACGAGGCCGACCGTCGAATCCTTGATGCCCATGTATTCGAGCTTGCTCATCACCTGCGGCAGCACCGCGTCCGACGATGCCGTGCCGAGCACGATCGACAGTTCCTCGCGCAGGTAGCGGATCAGCTTGAACACCGAGAAACCCGCGAGACGCATCACCACGCCGAGCACGACCGTGACGAACACGAAGCAGCTCAGGTAGAACACCGCGACGAGGTAGCCGAGCTGCTTGAGCGACGAGACGCCGTACTTGCCGGTCGTGAACGCGATCGCACCGAGCACGCCGAGCGGCGCGAGCTTGATGATGAAGCCGATGATGCGGAAGAACACGTGCGACAGTTCCTCGATCAGGCTGTTCACGCGCTGCGCCTTGTCGCCGAGCAGCGACAGCGCGGAGCCGAACAGCACCGCGAACACGAGGATCTGCAGGATGTCGCCCTTCGCGAACGCGTCGATCGCGGTCTCGGGGATGATCTTCATCAGGTAGCCGGCCGTGTCCTTCAGGCTTTCGGCGTTCTTCGCGTACGACGTGAGCGAAGCTGCGTCGAGCGAGCGGAGATCGATGTTCATCCCGACGCCCGGGCGCGTGAGCCACGCGAGGACGAGCCCGATGCCGAGCGCGAGCGTGGTCATCACCTCGAAGTAGATGACGGCCTTCAGCCCGACCCGGCCGACCTTCTTCAGATCGCCCGCATTGGCCATCCCGCTGACCACGACGCAGAACACGATCGGGCCGATGACCATCTTGATGAGCTTCAGGAAGCCGTCGCCGAGCGGTCGCAGCGACTCGGCGAAATGCGGGAAGAACGCGCCGAGCGCGACCCCCAGGATTAATGCGACGACTACCCGGCCAAACAGCGAATTGAGGAATTTCGACACGGCGCTCTCCCGATCAACGGTTGCAGTTTCGTCTGTTCATACTGGTAAGACCAGTGATGTTATGGTGGATAGTAGGAAGCCGATATAGTGTCGTCAAGCGCGATCAAAATAGGGATTTCCCTCCCATGCGCACCGATTTTCCGGCGCGCCAAACAGGGGCGGATCGTGGCTTTCCCGTAGGGCGCTCATGCTCCGCACGCGCGCGGATTACAATGCCGGTCAGACCGGCCATCGCTCACATCATGAAAAACGTTCCGCACACCGTGACCGACGCCGCCATCGCGACGATCCGCGACCGGATCGAGGCAGGCGTCTATCCGGTCGGCAGCCTGCTGCCGGCCCAGCGCCAGCTCTCCGAGGAGCTGGAGATCAGCCGTGCGTCGCTGCGCGAGGCGCTCTCCACGCTCGAGGCGCTCGGGATGCTGCGCATCCGCGCCGGCAAGGGCGTCTATGTCGAAAGCGCGCAGGCGAGCGCCGCCCATCCATGGCAGTTCGCCGAGCAGTCGTCGCCGCCCGACACGTACCAGATGCGCTATGCGCTCGAAGGGTTCGCCGCGCGGATGGCTGCGCACGTCGTCACCGACGACGACATCGCATGGTTCGAGGACAACCTCGCCGACCTGCACGTGGCGCTCACCGACAGCGAGCTGGACGAAGCGTCGCGGCTCGACTTCGACTTCCACATGCGGATCATCCATCTCGCCGGCAACGCGGCGATCGAGTCCGTGCTGCGCAGCAGCGCGGACATCATGAAGGAAAGCCAGCGCATGCCGTTCTACCGGCGCGAGCTGCTGCTGTCGACGTGGCACGAGCACCGCGCGATCGTCGACGCGCTGATCGCCCGCGATGCGGCCGCGGCCGGCACCGCGATCGAGACGCACATCGCGAACGCCGCGCAGCGCGCGGGCATCTTCTTCCCGACGCCGTCCGGCAGCACCGTCGCGGCCCATCCCGCGAAATAAAAAAAGCCCGGCCGGAAAACACCCGGCCGGGCTTGTTCGCCGCGAAGGCCGCCTGACGGCGGCCACGCAACGTGCGGGATTACTTCGCGTTCGCGAACGCGACTGCCGTATCCAGCATGCGGTTCGAGAAACCCCACTCGTTGTCGTACCAGCTCGACACCTTGACGAGGCGGCCCGACACCTTGGTCAGCGTCGCGTCGAACGTCGACGAAGCCGGGTTGTGGTTGAAGTCGATCGACACCAGCGGCGCGTCGTTGTAGCCGAGGATGCCCTTCAGCGCGCCTTCCGATGCTTCCTTCATGATCGCGTTGACTTCCTCGACCGTCGTGTCGCGCTTGGCGATGAACGACAGGTCGACGATCGACACGTTGATCGTCGGGACACGGATCGCGTAGCCGTCGAGCTTGCCGTTCAGTTCCGGCAGCACGAGGCCGACGGCGGAAGCCGCGCCCGTCTTCGTCGGGATCTGGCTGTGGGTGGCCGAACGCGCGCGGCGCAGGTCTTCGTGATAGACGTCCGTCAGCACCTGGTCGTTCGTGTAAGCGTGGATCGTCGTCATCAGGCCGGTTTCGAGGCCGATCTTGTCGTTCAGCGGCTTGACGAGCGGCGCGAGGCAGTTCGTCGTGCACGATGCGTTCGAGATGACGGTGTGCTCGGCCTTCAGCACGTCGTGGTTCACGCCGTAGACGATCGTTGCGTCGACGTCCTTGCCGCCCGGCGCCGAGATGATCACCTTCTTCGCGCCACCCTTCAGGTGCGCGCTCGCCTTTTCCTTCGTCGTGAAGAAGCCCGTGCATTCCATCACGACGTCGACGCCGAGCTCGCCCCACGGCAGTTCTGCCGGGTTGCGGTTGGCCAGCACGCGGATCTTGTCGCCGTTCACGACGAGGTAGTCGCCGTCGACCGACACGTCGCCCGGGAACTTGCCGTGCGCGGTGTCGTACTGGGTCAGGTGCGCGTTGGTCTTCGCGTCGCCCAGGTCGTTGATCGCGACGATCTCGAGATCGTGCTTCTTGCCGTTTTCATAGAACGCGCGCAGCGTGTTGCGGCCGATGCGGCCGTAGCCGTTGATTGCGACGCGGATCGTCATGGTCTATCTCCTGATGGCTGAAAAAAATTAGTTACGTGCAGCTTCACGGTGCGACGCGCGCGACGGGTGGCGCGCGTCGCGAATGCTTTCAGGCCAGCACGGCCTTCGCGGTCTCGACGACGTGCTCGACGGTGAAGCCGAAGTACTTGAACAGCACGCCGGCCGGCGCCGATTCGCCGAACGTGTCGATCCCGACGACGCCGCCTTCGAGGCCGACGTACTTGTGCCAGAAGCTCGTCACGCCCGCTTCGATCGCGACGCGGCGCACGCCGTGCGGCAGCACGCGCTCACGATATTCGGCGTCCTGGCGATCGAACACGTTGGTCGACGGCATCGACACGACGCGGGCCGCGATGCCCTGCTGCGCGAGGGGCTCGACGGCCTTCATCGCGAGTTCGACTTCCGAGCCCGTTGCGATCAGGATGATCTTGCGCGCGACGATCTCTTCGTCCCAGTCCTTCAGCACGTAGCCGCCCTTCTCGATGTTCGCGATCTGCGCTTCGGTACGCGGGTTGAACGCGAGGTTCTGGCGGCTGAAGATCAGGCTCGACGGACGGTCGGCGGCAACGGCGTGGGTCCATGCGACGGCCGTCTCGACCGTGTCGGCCGGACGCCACACGTCGTGGTTCGGGATCAGGCGCAGGCTCGACACGTGCTCGACGGACTGGTGCGTCGGGCCGTCTTCGCCGAGGCCGATCGAATCGTGCGTGAACACGAAGATCGACGGGACTTTCATCAGCGCCGCGACGCGCAGCGCGTTGCGGCTGTAGTCGGAGAACGTCAGGAACGTGCCGCCGAACGGCTTGTGGCCGCCGTGCAGCGCGAGGCCGTTGAGCGCGGCGCTCATGCCGAATTCGCGCACGCCGTAGTTGATGTGGTTGCCGAGCAGCACGCCCGCGCCTTCCGGATTCGCGCGCACCGCCTTCGATGCCTTCCAGTTGGTCAGGTTCGAGCCGGTCAGGTCGGCCGAGCCGCCGAGCAGTTCCGGCAGGACGGCGGCGAGCCCTTCGATGGCCTGCTGCGACGCCTTGCGGGTCGCGACCGTCTCGGCGCGCTCGTTCGCGCCGGCGATGATCGCCGCGGCCTTCTCGGCCCAGTCGGGCGGCAGCTGGTTGGCCATCCGGCGCTCGAATTCAGCGGCTTCCGCCGGGAATTTCTCGCGATATTGCGCGAACGTCGCGTCCCATTCGGTCTCGGCACGCTTGCCGGCTTCCTTCGCGTCCCAGGCCGCATAGACTTCCTGCGGAATCACGAACGGCTCCCACTTCCAGCCGAGCGCTTCGCGCGTCTTCGCGATTTCTTCCGCGCCGAGCGCCGCGCCGTGCACGTCGTGGCCACCGGCCTTGGTCGCCGCGCCCTTGCCGATCACCGTCTTGCAGCAGATCAGCGTCGGTTTGTCAGACAGCTTCGCCTTCGCGATGGCCGCGTCGACCGCGTCGACGTCGTGGCCGTTCACGTTCGGGATCACGTTCCAGCCGTATGCCTCGAAGCGCTTCGGCGTGTCGTCGTGGAACCAGTTGACGACGTCGCCGTCGATCGAGATGCCGTTGTCGTCGTACAGCGCGATCAGCTTGTTCAGCTTCAGCGTGCCCGCGAGCGAGCAGGCTTCGTGCGAGATGCCTTCCATCAGGCAGCCGTCGCCGACGAACACGTACGTGTGGTGATCGACGATCTTCGCGCCGTCACGGTTGAACTCGTCGGCCATCAGCGCTTCGCCGAGCGCCATGCCGACCGCGTTCGCCAGACCCTGGCCGAGCGGGCCGGTGGTCGTCTCGACGCCCGGCGTGATGCCGTATTCGGGGTGCCCCGGCGTCTTCGAGTGCAGCTGGCGGAAATTCTTCAGTTCCTCGATCGGCAGGTCGTAGCCGGTCAGGTGCAGCAGCGAGTACAGCAGCATCGAGCCATGGCCGTTCGACAGCACGAAGCGGTCGCGGTCTGACCAGTGCGGGTTCGTCGGGTTGTGCTTCAGGTGGCGCGACCAGAGCGCAACGCCGATTTCGGCCATGCCCATCGGCATGCCGGGGTGGCCGGAGTTCGCTTGCTGGACGGCGTCCATCGCGAGCGCACGGATCGCGTTGGCCATCAGGGTGGTAGAGGCGGGAGACGAAGTCGTCATGTCGAGTCCGGAGAACGAGTCGAGGAAACGGGGGCACGGCGGCATCCGGAAGCTCGAGCGTCAATCGTTCCCGGCGCGCGGTGCGGCGCCTGACGGACGCGAAGCGGACGGAGCCTACGGACGGGGCTGCAAAGCTCGTCATTTTAACAGATGGGCCGACATTTCCCTTGTCGATGCGCGGTGTTCCGGCACGCTTTTCTGTACAACCGCACGCCTCCTATAATTCAGGCGTCGGAACTGCCCGCCCTCCCAGCGGCCCACCCGTGAACACGACCCTTCTCTTCCATCCCACGCCGAACGTCGCCTACGGCTTCCCGAACGCACGTCGGCTCGCGCACGTCGCGTCGTCGCACCAGCGCATCGAAGTCTGGGAAACGCCGCAGCTCGGGCGCCTGTTTACGCTGGACGGCCGGCCGATGACGTCGGTCGGCGACGAATACGTGTATCACGAGTGCATGACGCATCCGGCCGCACTCGCGCATCCGTGCCCGAAGAAGGCGCTCGTGCTCGGCGGCGGCGACGGCGGCGCCGCGCGCCAGTTGCTCAAGCACGCGTGCATCGAGCGGATCGTCGTCGCGGAGCTCGACGACGAAGTGGTCGGCATGGCGCGCCGCTATCTCGACGACGTGCACCAGGGCGCACTCGACGACCCGCGCGTCGAGGTCGTGATCGGCGACGCCGCGCATTTCGTCACGTCGACCATCGAGCATTTCGATCTCGTCGTGTTCGACCTCACGCCGCCCGATTCGCCCGCGGCCGGCCTCTATACGCGCGAGTTCTACGCGCGGCTCAAGCGGATCCTCACGCCGCGCGGCGCGATCTCGATGCACCTCGGCTCGCCGGTGTTCCACGCGGCGCGCATCGCCGCGCTGCTCGACGACCTGCGCGCGAGCTTCGCGGTCGTCGATCCGCTGTCCGCGCATGTGCCGCTGTACGGCTCCCAATGGCTGATGGCGATCGCGAGCGATACGCTCGATGCGGCGGCGCTGTTCGCGCACGACGTCGACGAACGCCTCGCCGCACGCCACGTGCAGGGATTGCGCTACTACGATGCGCGACTTCATGCGGCCCTCTTTGCCCTGCCGCGCGCGCTGCGCGATACACTGGGCGCTCGCCGCTGAGCTGACGGGCGAACGCATCGTTCTGCAGGAAGTCGCGCGTTCTCCCGCGCTCGACCTGCGACACTCAGGCCCGGAACGAATACCGGGGTCCCCCCAGATGTCCGCGACATGGCGCGGGACCGGGCGCCCGGGCGCCATACCCGTTGGACCGCGAAGCATGGGACCGGCGTAGCCGCTCAAGCGCCAACACTGTTCGACAGGAGATGATTTTCATGACCGATCCACGTCCGGCCAACGTGCCTTGGTTGACGCCCTATCTGGCCGTGCGAAATACGCAGGCGGCCATCGATTTCTTCCAGGCCGCATTCGGCTTCGAGCTGCGCGACGTTCTCGATGAAGACGGCGCGATCATGCACGTCGAGATGACCTACCGCGGGCAGCTGATCGTGATGTTCGCGCCCGAAGGCGCGTTCGGCTCGACCGCGCTCACGCCGAAGAGTGCGGACGCAACCGCCCCGCAATCGTTCTATCTGTATGTCGACGATGTCGACACGACCTGGCAGCGCGCGCTCGACGCGGGCGCGAAGTCGCTGACCGCGCCGCAGGACCAGTTCTGGGGCGACCGCTTCGCGCAGATCGAGGATCTCAACGGCTACCGGTGGGCGCTCGGTTGCCGCCTGAGCGCATGAACGGAGCCGCGCCCAACATGAGTGAAGCCACCACCACCGCGGCCGTGCCGCGCTTTTTCGTCGAAGGGGCGCTGCGCGCCGATGCGACGCTCACCCTGCCGGCCGAGGTCGCGCGTCACGCGCAGGTGCTCCGGCTGCAGCCCGGCGACACGCTCGCGCTGTTCGACGGCAGCGGCGGACAGTACCGCGCGCGACTCGTCGAGATCGACAAGCGCAACGCGCTCGCGCAGATCGAGGCGTTCGACCCGGCCGAGGCCGAGCCGCCGTATCGCGTCACGCTCGCGCAGGGCATCGCCGGCGGCGACAAGATGGACTGGGTCATCGAGAAAGCCGTCGAGCTCGGCGTCGCGGCGGTCGTGCCGCTGTCGACCGCGCGCGGCGTCGTGAAACTGTCGGGCGAGCGCGCGGACAAGCGCGTCGCGCACTGGCGCGGCGTCGTGCGCGCGTCGTGCGAACAATGCGGACGCAACCGCGTGCCCGACGTCGCGCCGGTACGCGGCTTCGGCGCGTGGCTCGACACGCTGCCGGCCGCGCCGGCCGACGGCGAGCTGCGGCTGCTGCTGTCGCCGCGCGCGAGCATCCCGTTCGCGTCGCTGCCCGACGCGCCGCCCGCGGCGGAAGTCACGCTGCTGATCGGGCCGGAAGGCGGTCTGTCGCCGGACGAAGAAAACGCGGCCCGCGCGCACGGGTTCACGGCGTTGTCGCTCGGGCCCCGTGTGCTGCGCACGGAAACGGCCGGTGCGGCCGTGCTCGCGGCGCTGGCGGCACGCTGGGGCGGGTGGTGAACGGCAACCGCGAACGATTCGATCCGGCTCTACTTCAACGCGCAGATCGTCTCGGGTTCATTCCGCGGCGATAAATTGCGTTGTCGTATTTGGAGGCAATCCGTGCAAGCGCATTATCGAGCGCGCCGTGACACCCGCCCGCCCATCGCGTACTTCCGCCTTGTACTCGCAATAATCTTCGGGAATGGCCATGGTGGCGGCCACCGTGTCGCCCATTGCCAGCACGAGCGAGCGCTCATGCATGGAACCTGCTGATCGACGCTCCCGCCGAGTCGACACACCCGAGCCCGGCTCGGACGTGTCGGCCCGACGGAAGGAAATGACGCGCAAATTGCCCGAAAAATCGACTTTTACCCCTTCGTCGACGCGGCTTACCTGGGTAATCCAGCAAATGTGCGCACCTTCCGCGAATCCCGTTGCCGGTGTCACCGCCATCCCAAGCATAAGAACCCCAGCAATTCGTTTCATGAATTTCATCGGACGAGTGAACGAGCGAAAATTGTATTTCGCTGCTCGAGCGGGTTTCCGCGACTCGTCAGATGCACGCGACAGACCGGCAAAATCTGCGCTGTCCTATTGCCTTGATCTGCTTATCGCTGGGATGGCTACGACGATGTGGAGCACGGTCCATGGGTACCCGGCATGCCCGCCGATTTTGTCGCCCAACGCAAAAAAACCCGCACAAAGGCGGGTTTCGGAGAAGTTGCGGACCTGATTCCGGTGCCGGCGGCGAACAACGACTGCAAGCCGCGATGACGCTGCGTACCGGCCCGCCGACGCGCTTACGCGAACGAATAGAACACGCGGAACGCGACCTTGCGCTCGGCCCAGAACTCGGCGGCTTCGCGGAACACGTCGAGCAGCGTCTCGCGCCCTTCCTTGTCGAATTTCTGCGCGATTGGCAGCCCTTCGAGGACGATCACGAACCCGGGCTGCGCGCCGGCCTTCGCGACGAGGTCGGTCAGGCAGTCGTACAGCGCGTCGTAGTTCTTCCCGAAATGCTTCGGAAACAGGAACGACGTCGCGATCGTCTCCATCACCTCCTGCTTCGACTGCGCTGCGCCGCAATACGCGTACAGGAAATGCTGGCCGAGCCGGCTGGCTTCGTCGGCGAGATCCTGCACGCGGAACGCGCGGATCGACTGCACGAGGTTGGGTCGCACGGTCGTGAAAAGGCTCATAGGCTCCTCGTTCGATGAAAGCCCGGGCTCGGCTTCCTGTTGCTCCGACGCGCCGCCGGCCTGTGCCACCGCGTGTAGTTGCATCACGCGCTGAAACAGATTGCCGTCGCCGGCCGCGAACAGTTCCGCCCCCGCCGTGTCGTGCGCGTAGATGGAGTCGCTCATGCCATTCATCCCGAAGTCATTCAACAATACGTTTAAAACTGTTGTAGTGGTCGTCCGTGTAATAACAGTTGTCGATCCGGCGCAACGGCCCGCCACAGACGATGCGGCGCGCGCCGCGATTGCGGGCGCGCGGCGTCGGCACCGTGTATTCGTGGTAGTAGCCGCGCTTCGCCTTCGGCAAGATCCGCTCGCGGTTGCCAAAGACGATGCCGTCTTTCTCGTACGGATAGGGGCCACCGGCGCCGATCAGGCCAAGCGTGGTCACGGCCTCGCGCGGCAGACGGGCGGTCGGGATCGTATCGACCCCGCCGACGGCCAGGTCGGCCGAAACGGCCTGCCGTGCGTAAGCGGCGGAAACCAGACTGCCCGTCGGTGTACCGACGATACCCATCGCGAACATCGCGAAGACGGACGCGAGCGCGCCGTTGCGGAGCCACTTGCGTGCCATGAACCAGGGTTCCCGCTGTTAAATCAAGTAGTTGACGACCAACCAAAGGCGTTAGCGTAGCGCTATTGTCCGCGCGAATCAATGTTCGTTTGGGAATCGAAAGGCCGACGCGGCCCTGAATCGCGCATTTTTTACCGAAATAAGGCTACATTTAACTTACATAGGATAAAATATGCGCGGCATCTCTCGCATGGCAAGACCCTGCCTCCTTGCCGCGCTCGCTACCCGGAGTGGAGAGATGCTGCTGTTGCTTATGGGAAGCGCGTTTGCGCCCTGCCCGACGGCGTGCCCCTTGCGGGCACGCCTCTTTTTGCTTTTGTTTACAATTTCGCCCGGCGCGCGGCGCCGGTTGACCGGCGCCGCGCGTTCGTCCTCGGTCAGCGTGCGGCGTTCACGTCGGCGACCAGCAGCGCCGCCATGTTGACGATGCGGCGAACCGTCGCCGATTCGGTCAGCACGTGCACCGGCTGGGCCGCGCCCAGCAGGATCGGCCCGATCGCGATGTTGTTGCCGGCGGCCGTCTTCAGCAGGTTGTACGCGATGTTCGCGGCGTCGATGTTCGGCAGGATCAGCAGGTTCGCTTCGCCTTCGAGCGTCGATTCCGGCAGGATTTCCTTGCGCAGCGCCGCGTCGAGCGCCACGTCGCCGTGCATTTCGCCGTCGACCTTCAATTCCGGCGCACGTTCCTGCAGGATCGCGAGCGTATCGCGCATCTTCTTCGCCGAAGGGGCGTTGCTCGTGCCGAAATTCGAGTGCGACACCAGCGCGACCTTCGGCTCGATGCCGAACCGGCGCACTTCTTCCGCGGCCATGATCGTGATCTCGGCGAGTTCCTCCGGCGTCGGATCGACGTTCACGTGCGTATCGACCAGGAAAATCTGGCGACCCGGCAGCACGAGGCCGTTCATCGCCGCGTACACGCTGCAGCCCGGGCGCTTGCCGATCACCTGATCGATGAAGTGCAGGTGGCGGTGGGTCGTGCTGATCGTGCCGCAGATCATCCCGTCCGCTTCGCCCTTCTTCACCAGCATCGAGCCGATCAGCGTCGTGCGGCGGCGCATTTCGACACGGGCCAACTGCTCGCTGATGCCCTTGCGCGACATCATCTTGTAGTACGTCTGCCAGAAGTCGCGGTAGCGCTCGTCGTGCTCGGTGTTGACGACCGTGAAGTCGGTGCCCGGCGTGAGGCGCAGGCCGTAGCGCTGGATACGGTGCTCGATCACCGACGGCCGGCCGATCAGGATCGGCTTCGCGAGTTTCTCGTCGACAATGATCTGAACGGCGCGCAACACGCGCTCTTCCTCGCCTTCGGCGAACACCACGCGCTTCTTCTCCGCCGGCGCGGCGCGCGCGATCTGGAAGATCGGCTTCATCGTCGTGCCGCTGTGATACACGAACTGCTGGAGGTGAACGCGGTACGCCTCCATGTCCTCGATCGGCCGCGTCGCGACGCCGCCGTCCATCGCGGCCTGCGCGACGGCCGGCGCGATCTTGACGATCAGGCGCGGATCGAACGGCTTCGGAATCAGGTATTCCGGCCCGAACGACAGGTCCTGAATGCCGTATGCGGTCGCGACGATGTCGCTCTGCTCCTGCTGCGCGAGTTCGGCGATCGCATTGACGGCCGCGATCTCCATTTCACGCGTGATCGTCGTCGCGCCGACGTCGAGCGCGCCGCGGAAGATGAACGGGAAGCACAGGACGTTGTTGACCTGGTTCGGATAGTCGGTGCGGCCGGTGGCCAGCACGGCGTCCGGGCGCACTTCGAGCGCCAGTTCCGGCAGGATTTCCGGCGTCGGGTTCGCGAGCGCGAGGATCAGCGGGCGCTCGGCCATGCCCTTCACCATCTCCTGCTTCAGCACGCCCGCGGCCGACAGGCCGAGGAAGATGTCCGCGCCGTCGATCACCTCGGCCAGCGTGCGGGCTTCGGTTTCGCGAGCGAAACGCTCCTTGTCCGGATCCATCAGCTCGGCGCGGCCCTTGTAGACCACGCCGGCCAGGTCGGTCACCAGGATGTTCTCGATCGGCAGGCCGATGTCGACCAGCAGGTCCAGACACGCGAGCGCGGCCGCACCCGCGCCGGACGCGACGAGCTTCACCTTCTTGATGTCCTTGCCGACGACCTTCAGGCCGTTCGTGACGGCCGCGGCCACGACGATCGCGGTGCCGTGCTGGTCGTCGTGGAACACCGGGATCTTCATCCGCTTGCGCGCTTCGCGCTCGACGATGAAGCAGTCCGGCGCCTTGATGTCTTCCAGGTTGATCCCGCCGAAGGTCGGCTCCAGCGCGGCGATCACGTCGACCAGCTTGTGCGGGTCCGACTCGTTCAGTTCGATGTCGAACACGTCGATGCCGGCGAACTTCTTGAACAGGACGGCCTTGCCTTCCATCACCGGCTTCGACGCGAGCGGGCCGATGTTGCCGAGCCCGAGCACCGCGGTGCCGTTCGTGACCACGCCGACGAGGTTGCTGCGCGCGGTGAAGCGCGCGGCGTTCAGCGGGTTCTCGACGATCTCCTCGCACGCATACGCGACGCCCGGCGAATACGCGAGCGCGAGGTCGCGCTGGTTGATCATCTGCTTGGTCGGGGCGATCGCGATCTTCCCCGGCGTCGGGAATTCGTGATAATCGAGGGCGGCTTCGCGGAGCTTGGCTTTGGAGGAGGCTTGGGTCGACATGTGTCTCTTGGCGGGCGGATTAGAATAACTGTTCGACGGCATTGTAGCGCCAATCCAAGGCCGCCAGACCGGCGATTCAGGTGCGACAGCCGCGACAAAAATGGTCTGAACGGTGCAGGAACGGCGCCGTTCGCTGCGTACAATGCCGTTCCTTTCACCGCTTCCGGGTCCGTCCGCCGTGCCAGCCGCCTTGTCCGAGTTTTCGCTGATCGATCGCTTCTTCGCGCGCCGCGCGGCCCGCGGCGTGCGTGCGTCGACGCTCGGCATCGGCGACGATTGCGCGCTGATCGCGCCGCGATCCGGAAAATTGCTGGCCATTTCGACGGACATGCTGGTCGAAGGCCGCCATTTCTTTCCCGATGTCGCGCCCGACGCGCTCGGCCACAAGACGCTCGCGGTCAACCTGTCGGATCTCGCGGCGATGGGCGCGGAGCCGCGCGCGTTCACGCTCGCGTGCGCGCTTCCGCGCGCCGATGCCGCGTGGCTCGAGGCGTTCAGCAACGGGCTGTTCGCACTCGCCGAACGGTTCGGCTGCGAGCTGATCGGCGGCGACACGACGAGCGGGCCGCTGAACCTGTGCGTGACCGTGTTCGGTGAAGTCGCGCCGGATGCGGCGCTGCGGCGCGATGCCGCGCGCGACGGCGACGACGTATGGGTGTCCGGCACGCTCGGCGACGCCCGCGCGGGGCTCGGGCTCGCGCGCGGCGAATGGAGCGCCGGCGCGGCCGAAGCGGCCGCGTTCCGGCAGGCGCTCGAGCGTCCCGAGCCGCGCATCGCGCTCGGGCTGGCACTCGCGGGCGTCGCGCATGCGGCGCTCGACATCTCGGACGGCCTCGCCGGCGACCTGCGGCACATCCTGACCCGCTCGAACGTGCGCGCCGACATCGACGCCGACGCGGTGCCGCGCTCGGCCGCGCTCGCGACGCTGCCGCCCGACGTGCAGCGACGCTGCACGCTGGCCGGCGGCGACGACTACGAACTGTGCTTCACGGCACCGGCCGCGGCGCGCGCGGCGGTCGAGGCGGCGGGCGCAAGCAGCGGCGTTCGGGTCACGCGAGTCGGTACAATACACGCGTTGTCCTCGCCGTCCGAGCAGCCCGCGATCGCGTGGCGCGACGCCGCCGGCACGCCCCTGACTCTCACGTTGCACGGTTTCGACCACTTCCATGCAGACTGACCCGACGACCGCACAGACCGCGGCCGCGCCCGGCGCCGCCCGGAACGCGCCGCAGCGCGCCACCGCGCGCTTCATGCTGTCGCATCTGGCGCACATCGTGTCGCTCGGCTTCGGCAGCGGGCTCGCGCCGTTCATGCCCGGCACGTTCGGCTCGCTGTTCGGGTGGCTGACGTTCGTCGTGCTGAACCGCTACCTGACGGTGCCCGAATGGTGGGCGCTGATCGCGGTCGGGTTCGTCGCCGGCACGTGGATCACCGGCTTCACCGCACGCAGGATGGGCACGACCGATCCGGGCGCCGTCGTCTGGGACGAAATCGTCGCGATCTGGCTCGTGATGCTGTTCGTCACGCCCGCGACCTTCATCGGCCAGTTGTGGGCGTTCGTCGTGTTCCGCTTCTTCGACATGCTCAAGCCGCCGCCGATCCGCTATTTCGATCGTCGCGTGAAAGGCGGGCTCGGCATCATGGTCGACGACCTGATCGCCGCGTTCATGACGCTGCTCGTGATCGCCCTGTGGCGCTCCGCCGTCAGCTGACCGTTGTTCCCGACTCCCGTTTCCCGACGCGCATGCCAACCGATTCCGTCGTCCATCAGCTTGCGATCCGCGCAGGCAACAAGCTGCGTGACGAGCACCTGTCGCTCGCCACCGCCGAATCCTGCACGGGCGGCATGATCGCCGCGGCGATCACCGACATCTCCGGCAGCAGCCAGTGGTTCGAGCGCGGCTTCGTCACGTACTCGAACCAGGCCAAGAGCGAGATGATCGGCGTGCCGCCCGACCTGATCGAGAAACACGGCGCGGTCAGCGAGCCGGTCGCGCGCGCGATGGCCGAAGGCGCGCTGCGCAACAGCCGCGCGCAGGTCGCGCTGGCCGTCACCGGCATCGCAGGCCCGGCGGGCGGCAGCGAGAAAAAGCCGGTCGGCACCGTGTCGTTCGCGTGGAGCAACCGGCTGCATACCGACGTCGAGACGCGCGTGTTCAAGGGCGACCGTGAGCAGATTCGCACGCAGGCCGCCGCGCATGCGCTGCGCGGGCTGCTGAAGCTGCTCGACGAGCGCGAAGGCTGAGCGAAGGCTGAACCAAGGCCGATTCGCCGCCGCAACGGCAGGGGCGGCCCGCGCCCCTCCCCGCTTACTGGATCGCGTCGGGCTTCACGACGATCCAGTTCTTGTCCGCCGTCACCGGCAGGCCGAGCGCTTTCTGCTTCGCGGCAGATTCGTCCGACCACGCGCGGATCTGCGTCATCTGCTTGTCCTTCTTGTTGACCCATACGCGCACGCCGCCGCGCGCGACGTCGGTCGCATTCAGCAGCATGTAGCCGTCGGACGTCGGCGTGTCGCCCGCGACGAGCACCGGCTTCTTCCACTGGTCGATCCAGCCGACGATCGAGCCGAGCTTGCCTTCGTACCACGTCATCGGGTTCATCAGGAACGGCGTGATCACGAGGCTGCGGTTCGCGGCCTCGTCGTACTTGCCGGCCTTGATCTGCAGCCGCGACGTCGTCAGCGCGCCCGTCGCCGGGTTGCGCAGCAGCGTCGTCACGCCGATCACGTTCTGCGGCTTCACGTTGTAGCCGTATTTCGGATCGGACAGCACGAGCCGCGCGAGCTCCTCGTGCGCGGCGGTCATCACGTAGACCTCGATTCCGTTCTCGCGCAGCGCGTTGTACAGCTCCTGCATCCCGCGGAAGAAGCGCGGCGGGTTCGCGGCGCCGTCGACGACCTTGTCGCCCTGCCAATAGCGGATCGGCACCGGCTTGCCGTCGGCGAGCATCGCGTCGACGTGGCGCTTCAGATCCGCGAGCGACAGCCCCGCGAACGCCTGCGCGATCCACGGGTAGCAGACCAGGTCGTCGATCTCGCAAAGCCGGTAGTAGTAGCTCGTCAGCGATTCCTTGTAGTCGGCGGAATCCTTGAACGGAATCAGCTTCAGCGATGGATCCAGCGAGTCGCGCGTGAGCACGCCGCGGTTCTCGAGATACGGCAGCAGCGATTCCTCGAGGTCGTAGCGGTAGGTCGTGTTGTCGGCGTCGAACACCGCGTAGTCGCCGCGATTCGCATGGGCGGCGATCATCGCGTTCAGCGCCTTCGCGCTGTCCGCCGGCCAGTGCGACAGGTCCGCGGCGTGGGCGAACGACATGCACAACGACGCGGCAAGCGCGCTCAGAAGACGGCGGGACAGCTTGGGCATGACGTCGCTCCCTTTCGTGACAGTGTGGTGACGGATCGATGACGAGGGCCTGATCCCGGCAGCATCGCGCGATTGTGGCGCGGGCATGCGGTGCGCAAGCGACTGGAAGTTGTTCGCGTGCGCCAATGCGGCAGGCGCGGGAGGCACGCGGGAGGCACGCGCGCGGCCCGCGAATGCGGGCGCGGCGGTGAAAGGCCGCCCGGACGGGCGGCCGGTATTTCAGCGATGCGCGTTGATCGTGTCGCGCGTCTTCTGCGCGGCGAGCGCCGCGGCTTCGGCGAAATCCCCGTCCTTGCTCGCGTACAGGATCGCGCGCGACGAGTTGATCATCATCCCGGTGCCGTCCGTCGTGCGGCCCGCGTTGACGGTGGCCTCCACGTCGCCGCCCTGCGCGCCGATACCGGGAATCAGCAGCGGCATGTCGCCGACGATCCCGCGCACGATCTCGATTTCGTTCGGGAACGTCGCGCCGACCACGAGGCCGAGCTGGCCGTTCTTCGCATTCCACTTGTTCGCCGCGAGGTCGGCCACGACCTGGTACAGCGGCCGGCCGTTCGTGTCGAGGAACTGCAGGTCCGAGCCGCCCGGGTTCGACGTGCGGCACAGCACGATCACGCCCTTGCCTTCATGCTCGAAGTATGGCTCGACCGAGTCGTAGCCCATGTACGGGTTCACGGTGACCGCGTCCGCGCGATAGCGCTCGAACGCCTCGCGCGCGTACTGCTCGGCGGTGCTGCCGATGTCGCCGCGCTTCGCGTCGAGAATCACGGGCAGGCCCGGATGCTGGAGGTGGATGTGCGCGATCAGGCGCTCGAGCTGGTCTTCGGCGCGATGCGCGGCGAAGTATGCGATCTGCGGCTTGAACGCGCTCGCATACGGCGCGGTCGCGTCGACGATCTGCCGGCAGAATTCGAAGATCGCGTCGGGCTGGCCGTCGAACTGCACGGGAAAGCGCGACGGCTCGGGATCGAGGCCGACGCACAGCAGCGAATTCGTGCGTTGCCACGCGGCGCGCAGCGATTCGATGAAAGTAAGCGGGGAAGACATGGCGGATACTCGCGGCAAACCGTTGGTAGACCGCGTATTTTACCCGCGTCGCCGGCGCCCCTCGCGCGCGGCGGCATCGACGCGTGCATCGGCCCGCTCGACGGTGAACGCGAAACGCCGCGTGAGCCGCTCGCCCGGCGCGAGCAGCGTCATGCCGTGCGCGGCCGCGCCGCCCGGCAGGTTCACCGCGTTGATCGGATGATCGACGGGTTCGAAGCAGAAGAAATCCTCGCCGGGCGGCGTATACAGCACGTAGGCATCGGCATCGGCCGCCACCGTCAGCGACAGCCCGCGGCGCGGCCAGCTAACCGCCGCGTGGCCGCCCCAGCCGGTGAACGCATGATTGACGAGCGTCGCCGGCAACGGATACGCGACGCCGAACTGCCAGGCCGGCGGCACGCTCACGTGCCGCACCGGCAGGAAATCGGCGCCCGACAGCCACAGCCCGCCCGCGGCCGCGGCAAGCTCGGTCACGTCGTCGCGCACCAGGAACGGATGCACGCCGAGACCGAACGGCAGCCGCGCGCGCCCCGCATTCTCGATCGTCAGTGCGATCGACAGCGTCGTGTCGTCGAGCGCGAACGACTGGATCGCGCGAAACGCATACGGCGCGCCGCTCGCGCGATCGAGCGACAGTTGCAGCGTCGTGTCGGTCGCGTCGTCCACCTGCCACGGCGCGAGCCAGCCGTCGCCGTGAATCGGCAGCGGCTCGTCGCGACGATTGCGCGGCACCGCGACGCTGCGCCCGTCGCATTCGAAGCGGCCGTTGCCGATCCGGTTCGAATACGGCAGCAGCGGATAGCACGCGAGTTCGTTCGGATCCGTGGCCGTTTCCGGGTGCTCGCAGCGGCGGAACACCGGCACGAGCGCGCCGTGCTCGCCGCGCCAGTCGAAGCGCGCGATGCCGCCGCCGAGGTGCGGCAGCACGTCGAGCCGCAGCGCCGCGTTCGACAGCGTGACGGCCGCCGCATGCGCGGCGCCGACGCCCCGCGCGAACGCGGCGGTCTGCGGGCCGGCGCTGACCGGCTGCGCGGCGGCAGCCAGACGCGCGCGGCGCGACTGGCTCGTGGACGACAAGGTGCGCGAGGACGTGGCGGTCATGGTGAACTCCTTTCCTTCGTCGATGAAACGATACGGGTCGTCGCACGGTGCCGCGCGAGCACCGGCATCCATACCAGCAATCAGGCCCAGCCGCCGTCGACCACCACGTCCTGCGCGGTGATCATCCGGCTGTCGTCGGCCGCGAGAAACAGCGCCATGCGCGCGAGATCGTCCGGCAGCAGCTCGGCGTCGATGCACTGGCCCGCCTTGATCGCCGCCCGGCCCGCGTCGTCGAGCCACAGCCTGCGCTGCTTGTCGGTCATCACCCAGCCGGGCACCAGCGAATTCACGCGGATCCCGAACGGGCCGAGATCGCGCGCGAGCCCGCGCGTAAGCCCCTGCACGGCCGCCTTCGCCATCACGTAGACGGGATAGCCGCCGTTCTTCAGCATCCAGCTGATCGAGCCGAGATTGACGATCGCGCCGCCGCCGCGCTGCTTCATGTCGTCGATCACCGCCTGCGCGGCGAAAAACTGGTGGCGCAGGTTCACCGCGATGCCTGCGTCGAACGACGCGGGCGTCACGTCGCCGATCGCGTGGCGCGTGTCGTTCGCCGCGTTGTTCACGAGCACCGCGATCGCGCCGATCCGCGCGCGGATCGCGTCGATCGCATGGCGCAGCGCGTCGATGTCGGTCAGGTCGCACGGCAGGAACAGCGGCGCGTGGCGCACCTCCGGCATCTGCGCGACGCTTTCCGCGAGCGCCTGGCCCGCCTGCGCGTCGAGATCGACGAACGCGACGCGCGCGCCCTGCCGCGCGAAGTGCTCGACGAACGCCGCGCCGATCCCGGTCGCGCCGCCGGTGATCAGCACCGCGCGATCCTCGAGGCTCGGGTAGCGCGCATAGCGCGCGTCGCTTGCGGCGCGTGGATCCTGCGCGGAAGTTTCGATGGTCATGCGAATCGTCTCCGTGGAATCGGTCAGTCGCGTACGCCGCGGTTCTTCAGCTGGTCGAGCAGCACGGCCGCGAGCAGGATCGCGCCGCGCACCAGGTACTGGTAGAACGCGTCGATGTTCATCAGGTTCATCACGTTCTCGACGGTGCCCATGATCAGCACGCCGATCACGACGCCCGAGATCGTCGCGCGGCCGCCCATCAGCGACACGCCGCCGAGCACGCATGCGGAGATCACGTTCAGCTCGAAGCCCTGCGCGGCGTTCGGCTGGCCCGACGTGATGCGCGACGCGAGGATCACGCCGGCGAGCGCCGTCACCGCGCCCTGGATCAGGAAGATGTACACGCGGGTGCGTTCGACGTTGATCCCCGCCAGGCGCGACGCCTCCGGGTTGCCGCCGATCGCGAGCGTATTGCGGCCGTACACGGTCTGGTTCAGCAGCACGCCGAACACGATGAAGCACATGAGCGTGACCCAGATCGGCAGCGATACGCCGAAGAGCGACAGCCCGCCGAGCGCGATGAACGTGTCCGACGACACGCCGACCGCCTGCCCCTTCGACACGATGAAGCCGAGCCCGCGCACGATTTCCATCGTCGCGAGCGTCGTGATCAGCGCGTTGATGCGCAGGTACGCGATCACCGCGCCGTTCACGAACCCGATCGCCGCACCGGCGGCGACCGCCGCGATGATCGCGACGAACGTGTTGTCGGTCGCGTTCAGCACCATCGCGCACAGCACGCCGGAGAACGCGACGGTCGAGCCGATCGACAGGTCGAAGTCGCGCGAGGCCAGACAGAACATCATCGTGCACGCGACCATCCCGATCTGCGAGATCGACAGCGCGAGGCCAAGCATGTTGTCGATCGAGAAGAAGTGATCGACCGTCAGCGACATCGTCAGGAACATCACCGCGAAGATCGCGATCAGGCTGTATTCGGTGAGGTGCTGCCACCACTTCTGGCGGTCGCTCTGCTGGGGAACCAGCGCGTCGGCCGACGGCTTCACGGCTGCGCTGGCGAGGTTTTCCCGGACTTGCATGGTTGTGTCTCCTGCTCCTGCATCGCGCGGCCCGCGCCGCGCGTGATCGATTCGAATATCGTGCGTCGCCCGCGGCGACCTGACACCGCGTCAGGCCGCCTCGGCGACGCTCGTCTGCGGCAGCGCGAGGCTGAGCACCGCATGCTCGTTCGCCTGCTCGCGCGACAGCTCGCCCGCGATGCGGCCTTCGCGCATCACGACGATGCGGTCGGACACGCCGAGCACTTCCGGCAGTTCCGACGACACCATCACGATCGCGCAGCCGCGCTCCGCGAGCCGGTAGATCACGTCGTAGATCTCGTGCTTCGCACCGACGTCGATCCCGCGCGTCGGCTCGTCGAGGATCACGACCTTGAGGTCGGGCTCCGCGAGCCAGCGCGACAGGATCGCCTTCTGCTGGTTGCCGCCCGACAGGAAGCGGATCTTCTGCCGGCGGTTCGGCGTCTTGATCTTCAGCCGCTGGATGAAGCGGTCGGCCGTTTCGATTTCGGTCTTGCGGTCGATGAAGAGCCCGGCGCGCAGCGAATGCCGGCGGCAGCTGATGTTGATGTTCTCCGCGACCGACGCCATCGCGATGATCCCTTCTTCCTTGCGGTCCTCCGGACACAGCACGATGCCGTGGCGGATCGCGTCGCCGGTGCGCTTCACGTCGATGCGCTTGCCGTCGAGCGTCAGCTCGCCCGCGCGCCGGCGGTCCGCGCCGTACACGAGCCGCATCAGTTCGCTGCGCCCCGCGCCGACGAGTCCGAAGAACCCGACGATCTCGCCCGCGCGCACCGAGAAGCTCGCCGGTTCGCGCAGCGCCGGGCCGTCGACGCCGTCGGCGGAAAACCGCACGTCGCCGAGCGCGCGCGGTGCGTAATGGTAGATATCCGAAATCTCGCGCCCGACCATCTCGGCGACGAGCTGCTCGCGCGGCACGTCGGCGAGCGATTCGTGCGACGCGATCTTGCGCCCGTCGCGGAAGATCGTGCACGCATCGCACAGCCGGTAGATCTCGTCCATCCGGTGCGAGATGTAGATCAGCGCGCGGCCCTGCGCGCGCAGGTCGTCGACGAGCTTGAACAGCACCTCCGTCTCGCGATGCGACAGCGAGCTCGTCGGCTCGTCGAGCGCGATCACGCGCGCGTTGCGCATCAGCGCCTTGCAGATCTCGACCATCTGCCGCTGCGCGATCGACAGCCGCCCGAGCTTCGCGTCGGGATCGAGATCGACGCCCATCGCGGCGAGCCGCTCGCGCACATGGCGCTTCGCCTCGCCCTTCTTCACCCAGCCGAGCGCGTTCGGCAGGCGGCCGAGCAGCAGGTTCTCCGCGACCGTCAGGTCGGGCACGTACTGCAGTTCCTGGTGAATCACCGCAATGCCGGCCGCGATCGACGCGGCCGCACTCGAGAAATGCACGGGCTGGCCGTCGACCAGCACGCTGCCCGCATCGGGCTGGTATTCGCCGCCGAGAATCTTCAGCAGCGTCGACTTGCCCGCGCCGTTCTCGCCCATCAGGCCATGCACCTCGCCCGCATGCACGTCGAACGAGATGCCGTCGAGTGCGCGCACGCCGGGAAATACCTTGCCGATATTGTCAAAACGCAGTGCCGCTGACACGTCGTCTCCCCACTTTGCAGATCCATCGATCGCCGCCCGCCGCGTCGCCGCGGCGGCCGGCAAGCCGCTTACTTCGAGGCGAGCCCCATCTCGTCGCGCACCTTCGACACGTTGTCGCGCGTCGCGAGCATGCCCGTCGTCAGCGTCAGCGCCGGCGGCGCCTTGCCCTGCGTGATCCATGCGTACATCAGGTCCGAGGTTTCCTCGCCGTGGCGCTTCGGGCTGATGATCACGGTGCCGTAGAAGCCCGTCGGCTGCGGCTTCTTGAATTCGCTGAGCGCCGAATCGGAACCGCCGATGCCGATGCCGATCATGTTGTCCGCCTTGAAGCCGCGCCCTTCGGCCGCGCGCACCGCGCCGAGCACGGCTTCGTCGTTCAGGCCGTAGGCGACCCAATGCTTGAACTGCGGGTTCTTGGTGAGCGCGATGTTCGCCGCGTTGAACGCGTTCTCGGTGTCGGTCTTCGCCTGCGGCGCCGCGATCACGTTCGCCTTCGGGAAGCCGGCCGCCACCAGCGCGTCGGTCGCGCCGCTCGTGCGGTCGTGCGCGGTCGGCAGCTGCTCGTACGTGATGTCGATCGCGCCGACGTCCTTCATGTTCCAGCCGCGCTTCTTGATCTCGGCCGCGATGCCGTCGCCGACCTGCTTGCCGATGTTGTACGCGGAAATCCCCATGTGCGGCACCGACTCGATCGGCTTGCCCGCACCGTCGACGAGGCGGTCGTCGACCGTCATCATCTTCAGGTTGTGCGACTTCGCCTTCGCGACGATGCCCGGCCCGAGCTTCACGTCGGGCGTGCAGATGATGAAGCCCTGCACCTTCTGCGCGGACAGGTTGTCGATCGCGCTCATCACCTTCTCGCCCGACGGTGCGCCGATCTTCACGAGCGTGAAGCCCTTGTCCTTCGCGGCCATCTCGGCGAACTTCCACTCGTCCTGGAACCACGGCTCTTCCGGCTGCTTCACCAGAAAGCCGATCTTGACCGGATCGGCCGCGTGCGCGACCGGACTGCCCATCACCACCGCCGCCGCGGCGGCCAGCGTTACGAACGTTCTGCGTTTCATCTCCAGTGTCTCCTTGTCTTCATCGAACGGGATGCAGCCGCTTGTTGGTTTCGACGCAGCGTGCGCGCGGCCGTCGCACGTGCGGTCTTTCAAATCGTTGCGTCAATCGTGGTACAGCGCCGCGCGCCCGCCGTCGACGGTGATGCACGCGGCATTGATGAACGGCGCCTCGTCGGAGGCGAGGAACACGGCCGTCATCGCGACTTCCTCCGGTTTGCCGATCCGCTTCATCGGCTGCAGCGCGAGCGTCTCGGCGCGCGCGGCGGCCGGGTCGGCCTGCGCATCCCACCAGTCGCGCGTGAGCTGCGTCTCGATGTAGCCGGGCGCGATCGCGTTCATACGCACGTTGCGCGCCGCGTATTCGATGCCGAGCGCGCGCGTGAGGCCCAGCACGCCGTGTTTCGCGACCGGGTACGGAAAGCAGCCCGGGATGATCCGGAACGCATGCGTCGACGCGATGTTCACGATGCTGCCGCGACCGCGTTCGACCATCCCGGGCAGCGCCGCGCGGCAGCCGTGCCACACGCCGTCGAGATCGACCGCGAAGCAGCGGCGCCAGTCGTCGTCCGTCATCGTCAGCGGATCGGCGAACACGTTGATGCCGGCGTTGTTCACCAGCACGTCGAGCGGGCCGAGCGCCGCTTCGGTCTGCGCGAACGCGTCGCGCACCGAGTCCTGCCGCGCGACGTCCGCATGCAGCGCGAGCACGCGCGCGCCGTCGATGCCGGCGGCGATCGCGGCCGCCGTGCGCTGCGCCTGCGGGAAGTCGAGGTCGACGAGCGCGACGGCCGCGCCCTCGCGCGCGAACGCCTGCGCGATCGCGGCGCCGATCCCGCGGCCGGCGCCCGTCACCACCGCGACCTTGCCCGCGAGACGTCCCATCATGCGGCTCCTTCAAGCGCCGCGCGCAGGCCGGCCCGGAACGCGTGCGCATTCGCCAAAGTTGCGTCCGCCGACTGGCCGGGCCGGTACAGCGCCGAGCCGAGGCCGAAGCCGTTGGCGCCGGCCGCGAGGAACGGCTGCATGTTGTCCGGCGCAATCCCGCCGACCGGAATCAGCGGCACCGCGCGGTCGATCACCGCGCGCCACGCCTTCACGACGGACACGCCGAGCTGCTCGGCCGGGAACATCTTCAGCACGTCGGCGCCGTTCGCGAGCGCGGCGAACGCCTCGGTCGGCGTCGCGACGCCCGGTGCGCTCGCGAGCCCGCGCTCGCGCGCGCGGCGGATCACGGCCGCGTCGCTGTGCGGCATCACGATCAGCGTGCCGCCGGCGTCCTGCACGCGGTCGACGAATTCGGCGCGCAGCACGGTGCCCGCGCCGACGATCATGTCGTCCGGCAACGCGCGGCGCAGCGCCGCGATGCTGCCGAACGGATCGGGCGAGTTGAGCGGCACCTCGACGATCCGCAAGCCGGCTTCGTGCAGCGCGAGGCCGTGGTCGGCCGCTTCGGCGGGCGTGATGCCGCGCATGATCGCGATCAGCGGGCACGCGTCGAACGCCCGCATCAACGCGGGATGCGGCGTGTACGGCGCGGGCAACGTCAGGTCGGACGACATCGATGGTTCCTCTTCAATCGGTTCGTTGATCGGCGCAGACGGGTTCCCCGTCCGCGCGCACGAGTCCGGCACGCGATGCGATCCGCCATAGGCCGCGCTCGGTCGCCTGCGCGACGACGCGCGCATGCACGCAACCGAACACCCGCAGCGCATCGACATAGCGCGCGCACAATCCGTCGTCGCCGATCAGCAGCAGCGGCTGGTTCGCGAGCGCGACACCGCGCTCCGCGAGCATCGCGTCGAGCGCGCCGAGTTCGTGGCCGATCAGCAGGCCGGACAGGTAGTCGCCCTGTGCATCGGGCGCGAGCCGGTCGGTCAGGCCGAGCGTGCGCGTGCTGAAGATCGTCGCGAGCAGCCCCGCGCGCTGCGCGCCGCGGGCCACCGCGACGCCGCGCGCGAATGCCGCGCGGTCGGGCGACGGGCTCGCGCGCATCGTGCGGCCGAGAATCGTGTGGTCGCGCAGCGCCGCGAACAGCTCGCCCGTCATGAAGGTCTGGAAGCGCTCGATGAGCCCGTCCTTCACCCACGCCCACTTCGCATGCGTGCCCGGCAAGCCGATCAGTAGCCCTGAACGATCGGCATCAAGCAGAGAATCGTTCGCGAGTGCACCGAATATCTGCGTTTCTTCGCCGCGCATCACGTCGGGCAACTCGCCCGTCGCGATTACGCCCGGCACGATCGACACCGCTGTGCCGCGCGCCGTCGTCACCGTGACGAGGCCGGCGACGAGCGCGTCGGCGCCAGCCGGCACCGCGACGTACGGCGCCTCGCGCCAGCCCTGCGCGCTGCCGACCATCCCGGCGGCCAGCACCGGCACGCCAGGCGCGCGGTCGAGCCAGTCGCCGCACGCTTCCTCGAACACGACGTCGAACGCGCGCGCGCCGCCGGCCGGCACGTGCATCACGCCCGCCGCGCGGCTGCGCGTGTCGAGCAGCGCCCCGTGCGCATCGAACAGATACGCGCGCAGCGACGTCGTGCCCCAGTCGAGCGCGATCAGCGACGGGGCGGCGGAGTTGGCGTCCGGAGCGGTCCGGGTCGAATCGGTCATCGTTTGATCCTGCGGGTACCCTGCGGCGGGCTCCAGCCCAGTTCCGCGGAAATGGCTCGCGCTTCGCGCTGCACAAGCGGAATCAGTTCATCCATCCGGTCGTGCGGCATGTACGGAATCGTGCTCGCGACCGACACGGCCGCGACGACCGCGCCCGACGCGTCGCGGATCGGCGCGGCCACGCAGCGGATCGACGCCTCGTTTTCCTCGAGGTCGAACGTGTAGCCGCCGGCCGCGTAATGCGCCATGCGCTGCAGGAACGCGCTCGTCTCGGGCCGGTTGTCCGGCTTGAAATTGACGCCGGCCAGTGCGCGGCGCGCGGCTTCGAACAGCGAGCGCCACAGGTCCGGATCGAGGTCGAGCATCATCGCCTTGCCGATGCCGGTGGAGGCGAGCGGCATCCGGTGGCCGACGCGCGAACGCATCTCGAGGCCGCGCGTGCCGGGAATCTTGTCGATGTACAGCACGTCGTCGCCGTCGCGCACGCCGAGATGAATCGTGTCGAGCGTCGCTTCCGCGAGCGCCTCGAGGTGCGGCCGCGCGACCGCCGTGAGCGGCATCTGCTCGAGTGCGATCGTGCCGAGCTCGATCAGCTTCGGGCCGAGCAGATAACCGCCCTGCACCTGCCGCAGGTAGCGCGCCTGCACGAGGCTGCTGACGAGACGGTGCGTCGTGCTGCGCGTCGTGCCGAGCGCGGCGCCGATCGCACGCATGTCGCGCGCGCCGTTCGCGATCGCTTCGAGGATCGCGAGGCCGCGCAACAGCGTCTGCGTGCCGGCCTGCTGCGCGGCGAGATCGAGCGGCGTGCTGGTCGCGCCGATGCTGTCGGTCAGCGGCACATCGTCCGGCGTCGCGCGCCGGGCGTCGAGAGCAAGGGAATCGGGCATCTTGGTCATGGAACGGGCTTCTTCAGCGGAATCGGTGAAGCGGCGGTCGCGAAGCCGGAACGAGGTCGGGCGTCGCGGCAACGCGGCGGTCGATGCACCGAGGAAAGCGCCCGGCGAACTTCATGGAATGTGTCTCCGTGTGCGTCGGGCGCCGCGCGATGCGTGGGTCCGAAGCTGTCGATGTGCTTCGGATTGTAGGAGCGCACGCACTCGTCTCCAATATTTGAATGCGTTGCCCAGATATTGAGAAAACCGACAATCGCCGCGAAACGGCCGCGCCACGTGCACGGGGGCGGAACCCGACGCGTCGCCGGTTCCGCCCCCGTTACCCACGCGCGCCGCGCTTATTGCTGGTTCGTGCTGCGCGCCTGCATGTAGCGCTGCACGTCGGAGAACGACACGCGACCGCTGCCGCTCGCATCGATCTGCCGGAAGTGGTTCGCGACGTAGCCGAGGCCGGCCGCGCGCGCCTGCGCTTCGGTGATCGAACCGGTGTTCTGCGTATCGGCCGCGCCGAACTGCCGCGCGAGCTTGCGCACCACCTGTGCGTGCAGCGCGGCGCCCGTCGTCTGCGTGCCGGCGGTCGGCTTGCGCGCGGCCGGCGGCACGTACGGATCGCCGAGCTGCGCCTGGCGCGCGCGCGCCGGAGTGGCGGCGTCGCTGGCCTGCGCGAACGCGGACACGGATGCGGATGTTGCAGCGCCGGCGCATGCAAGCGCCGCGGCAACGACGATGAAACGTTTCTTCATGTCAGGCTCCAGTCTGGAATGAGGTCGTCGACGGCCGGCGAACGGCGCCGCCACGGGCGCGCGTCGCCAGGGCCGCCCATCGCATCAGTGCGCGGCCGCGTTGTAGAAGGTCACGAGATCGGCCTTCTCCTGCGGACGCGACGTATCGTCGAGATAGACCATGTGTCCACCCTGATAGTCCTTGATCGTCAGGTTCGGTTGCGATCCGAGCCGCGCGAGGTCCAGCTCGGTCTGGTAGAACGGCGTCGCGATGTCGTGATACCCGTTCAGGGACAGCACCTTCAGCGACGGATTGAGCGTCAGCGCCGCGGCGAGATCGGGGATCGTGTCGGGCATCGCGAGGCCGTCGTGCGACCAGTCCCACGTGTTGATCGCATTGCTGCTCAACGAATACGCGGACTGCGCGCTGTACTTCAGCACGTTCGGCAGGTAGCTGCCGATCGTGTCGGTGAACGGCTTCGTGATGAACGTGCTCGACGGGTCGCCGTCGGCCGCGAGCGGGCTCGACGACGGCACGTTCACGCGTGCGTCGTAGCGGCCGATCAGCGTGCCCGGGATCAGCGCCACCTGGAAGCTGTTGTCGAAGAACGTCGGGACCACGTTGAAGTCCGCATTCCAGAGCGACTGCTTCACGCCGGTCGAATTCACCATCGTCGTGACGAGCGTCGGCGGGGGCGGCGTGTGGCTCGCGAGATACGCGTTCACGGCGGGCGCGTAGCTGCCGGCCGTCAGCACGCGCATCTGGTCCGCATACTGCGGCAGGCTCGACGGGTTCGGATTGTCGAGCTGGTAGTACGCGCCGACGGTGCCGTAGGACGGCACGAAGCCCGCGCAGCTCACCGGGCTCGACCCGTTGTTCGAGTTGCCGATGTAGTCGCTCGCCATGTCGCAGTTCGCGTTGTAGTTCAGGATCGACGACTGCAGCACGATGCCGGCGAGCTTCACGCCGGCCGTTTCGAGCAGGTTCGCGAGCACGTCGGTGCGCGGCGTGCCATACGATTCGCCGAACAGGTATTTCGGCGAATCGTTGCGCTGGTTCACGGCGAGGTAGCGCATCACGAAATCGCGAAACGCGCCGCCGTCCTGGTCGACACCCCAGAACGTCTGGTTCGTGTTCGGCGCGATCGCTTCCGAGAAGCCGGTGCCGATCGCATCGACGAACACGAGGTCGGTCGTATCGAGCAGGCTTTCCGCGTTGTCGACGAACGGGAACGTCGACGTGTTCGCGTTCGGGTCGCCCGTCTGGATCCGTTTCGGACCGAACGAGCCGAGATGCAGCCACACCGATGCGGAACCGGGGCCGCCGTTGTACAGGAACGTGACGGGCCGCTTCGCCGCGGGTTGGTTGTCGGCGGTGTACGCGATGTAGAAGAACGATGCTTCGGGCGCGCCCGTCTGCGGATTGCGTGCGACGAGGTGGCCGGCGGTGGCCGTGTAGCGGATCGTCTGGCCGTTCAGCGTGATCTGGTGATGGGTGACGGCGGCCTTCTCGACCGCGGCGGACGCATCGAGCGATGCGGTCGCGCTCGACGAATAACGGTTGGGATCGTTGTACGGCCTGTCCACCTGAGCGGCGGGATCGGCTGAATTGGCGGCACCTGTTGCGGCGGACGACGTCACGTCGTCGTTGCAGGCCGTCAGAATCAGCGAAGAGAACACAACTCCCAACAACAGCTTCGCTTTGCTCGCTGGCATCGTTGCTTTCCTTCTCTCGAATGTTTTTTGTGTCGAGCAGCCGGGTACGCCGCCCCCCGCCTCGATTGCGGCCGATAAGCCGAGGCGCTGGCCAATATACGCGAGCGGGTCGGCTTTGAAAAATTTGGAAATATTCGAGCGAAGGTCGGTGCGGCGCACACCTTTCAGGAATGCTTCGATTCGCACACCATCGTTTTTCAGCCGCCTTTCAGCGGTTGGCGCGCGACCGTTGGAATGCGGAAACCGCGCGGATTTCGTGCCATATCGGCACACAAAATCGCGCGGCCGCAGGCATTGCTCAGCAAAGCGAAATAGACGATTTCGTCTAATGGATGCGGCCCGAAATGCGGGCGACACGACTGCGCTGCGGCGCACCAATGGGGCGCCAACGACGGAACGGACAATGCAACGGCGCGAGCGCGCCGCTCACTGCGATTGCGGAAGCTCGGCCGCGCCCATCCGGCGGGCAATGACGGCCGCGCGCTGCGCCTGGTAGGCCGAGCCGCGGTGCGCGTCGAACCAGCGCGGCTTCGGCAGCATCACCGCGAGGCGCGCCGATTGCCACGCGCCGAGCCGGCTCGCGGGAATCCGGTAGTAATAGCGTGCGGCGGCCTCGGCGCCGTACACGCCGCGGCCCCATTCGACCGAATTCAGGTAGATCTCGAAGATCCGCTCCTTGTCGAGCACCGTCTCGAGCATCCACGTGATGATCAGCTCCTGCCCCTTGCGGATGTAGCTTTTCTCGCGCGACAGGAACAGGTTGCGCGCGAGCTGCTGCGTGATCGTCGAGCCGCCCGCGACGATCCGGCCGCGCGCCTTGTTCCTCTCCCACGCCTGCAGGATCGCGTCGACGTCGTAGCCGTTGTTGGTCGCGAAGGTCGAATCCTCCGACGCGATCAGCGCGCGCTTCAGGTTGCGCGAGATCTGGTCGTACGGCACCCACTGGTGCTGGACCTGCGCGGGCGGCTTGTCGCGCGACAGCCACCATGCGTCGGTACGCATGAACGCGGTCGAACCCGGATTGATGAACGACCACAGCGCGATCTGCACGAGATAGAACAGTTGCGTCGCGAGCCACGCGCCCGCGAACACCGAACCCGCATAGACGATCCAGCGGGTCGGGCTGACCGTGCGCGTGCGCTGCGTGCCGCTTACCGCCGCCACCTTCCGCGCTCCGCTCAGGCCGCCGCGAGCGCCTGGCGCAGCGCGGCCAGCACGGGTGCGCCGTCCGGCCGTACGCCGCGCCAGATGAAGAACGATTCGGCCGCCTGCTCGACCAGCATGCCGAGACCGTCGGCGGTGCGCGCGCCGAGCGACGCCGCATGCTGCATGAACACGGTCGGCTGCGCGCCGTACATCATGTCGTAGGCCAGCGTGCCCGCGCCGAACGCGGCAGCGTCGCACGCCGGCAGCGCCGCATCGAGACTGCCGGCCGTCGCGTTGACGATCACGTCGTACGGTTCGCCACGAACGGTGTCCGGCCCGCCGCCCGCCAGCACGCAGCCCGCATCGTGCGCGGCCTGCGTGAACTGGCCGACGAGCGTCTCGGCCTTGCTCGCGGTGCGGTTCACGATCGTGATCGACAGCGGTGCGCGCTCCAGCATCGGCAGCACGACACCGCGGGCGGCACCGCCCGCGCCGAGCAGCAGGATGCGCGCGCCTGCGAGCGACACGCCGAGATTCGATTCGATGTCGCGCACGAGGCCGACACCGTCGGTGTTGTCGCCGTGGATGCTGCCGTCGGCGCCGATACGCAGCGTGTTCACCGCGCCGGCCGCCGCCGCGCGCGGCGACAGCGTGTCGGCGAGCGCATGCGCGTCGAGCTTGAACGGCACGGTGACGTTCGCGCCACGCCCGCCTTCGGCGACGAACGCGCGCACGGCGGCCTCGAAGCCGTCGACCGGCGCGAGCCGGTGCTCGTAAGCGATCGCCTCGCCCGTCTGCGCCGCGAACTGCGCGTGGATGAACGGCGACTTGCTGTGCGCCACCGGGTTGCCGAACACCACGTAGCGGTCGGCGCCGCTCGTCGGCGCGATCGCGGTCATCACGCGCGCCCCTCTTCGCTTGCCTGGCCGTTGCCGGTCGCGACATCGCCGCCTTCGGCCGCCGCGCCGTCCGATTCGGCCAGCGCTTCGGCCTCGGTTTGCGCCGACGCGTCTTCCGCATCGACCAGCGTGTCGTCGCCGCCTTCGGTTTCGTCTTCGTCGTCGGCCGCCTCGCCGCTCGTCACGGTCGGCGCGTCGAGCACGTTCAAGAGCCGCACCGACGCCTCGATCGTCAGCTCGTCGAGCGACATCACGTCGAGCAGCACGCGCGTGCCGCGCGCATGCACGCCGAGCCCCGGCACGTGCAGCAGCAGCGGAATTTCCTCGAGACGCACGAGATCGCCCTTCACGACGCTCGCGACGACCTGCTTCTTCTGCTCCTGCGCGAGCCAGCGCAGGCACCAGAAGTATTCCATCCGGCGCTGGTAGTCGGCGTACGCGGTATAGGTGTCGTCGAAGCCCTGCACGACCGCGTACAGGTCGGCGTCCTTCGGCTTGAACGGCGCGGCGAGCTTCGCGGTGACGCCGTGCTGCACGCACGCGAGCAGCTGCCACTGGTTCACGAGGTCGACGTAGCGGCGCAGCGGCGACGTGCTCCATGCGTACTGCGCGACGCCGAGGCCTTCGTGCGGCGCGGCCGTCGTCTGCATCCGCGTGCGCTTCGGGCCCGGCGCGCCGAAGCCGCGCTGCGAACGATAGATGCCCGGCACCGTGTGATCGTGCAGGAACGCGCCCCACGTCGAGTTCGCGAGGATCGCGAGCTCCGACACGATCAGGTCGAGCGGCGAGCCGCGGCGACGCGGCGTGATCGTCACGTGCTCGCCTTCGACGTAGAAGTTGTAGTCGGTGTTGCGCTGCACTTCGCGCTTCAGGCCATAGCCCGCGCGCGCGACCTGGCGCTTCTCGAACAGCGCCTGTGCGAGCGGCCACAGCACGGCGATGTCGTCCTTGTGCGGGTAGTCGCCGGTGCCGGCCGCGAGCGTCTCTTCGTTGACGAGCTCGTCGAGCGTGTTGTGGCGCAGGTTGTTCTTCACGAACACGAGTTCGGCGCGCGTTTCGTTCGCCACGATGTCCTGCGTCTCGCGGTTGACGATGATGTACAGCGACAGCGCCGGGCGGTAGTCGCCCTCCTTCAGCGTGAACACGTCGACGACGTCGTCCGGCAGCATCGTGATCTTGTCGCCCGGCATGTAGACGGTCGACAGGCGCGTGCGCGCGATCGCATCGACCGCGTCGCCGCGCGCGATGCCGAGCGCCGGCGCCGCGATGTGCACGCCGATCCGCACGCGACCGTCGGCCAGGTGCTCGACCGAGAACGCGTCGTCGATTTCGGTCGTCGTGACGTCGTCGATCGAGAACGCCTCGACATTCGCGCGCGGCAGGTCGTCCGGCAGCGGGCCGACCGTGACGGGCGGAAAGCCCGTGCCGTGCGGGAAGAATTCCGCGAGGAAGCGTGCTTCGTGCAGCGCACGCGGCGACTCGATGCCGCCGCAGTCGAGCATCAGCCGCGCCGGCGACACACCGCGCGCGCCGGCCGCCGCCTCCATCGCCTTGTATTCGATCGAATTCTTGTCCGGCCGCGTCAGCAGCCCGAGCACCTTGCCCGCGAACGCCTCCGGCAGCTTGCCGGCCTTCAGCTCCTCTTCATACTGGACCTGGACGAGCGCCTGCTGGCGCTTGCGCTCGAGCGACGCGAGCGCCATCTTGAGCTGGTCTTCCGGCGCGCGCTGGTACTGGCCGCGCCCCTTGCGGCGGAAGTAGACGGGCGAGCCGTGCAGCCGCAGCACCAGCGCCGCGCGCTCGACAGCGCCGTAGGTCGCGCCGAAGTATTCCGCGGCCAGCGCCGTGTAGGTGAATTCCTCCGCCGGCGCGCATTCCCACAGGAAATCCAGGTCGATCTGCTGCGCGGCCGTGTCGGCTTCCTGCATCAGTTCGCTCGCGGCCGGCTTCTCGAATTCGATCAGCACGTCTTTTGCGCGCACCTTCGCCCGCCGCCCGCCGGGCAACTCGACCTGAAACGCGTCGCCCTGGCGCGACAGCACGCTGCCCGCCTTGAAACTGCCCGATTCCTCGAAGAAAACGTTCACTCAGTACTCTCGTTCAGACTGCCGGGCGCCGCATCGGCGGCGCCGCATGATGATGGGAATTCGATCGGCATGACGCCGGGCTCATGACGTTGTGTCGTCGCAAAAAGCGAGAACGTCGTCGACATAGTCGGCAAATTCGCTGATTCCGTGATCGCTGCCTTCGATCACGCGCGTTTTCGCGCCCGGGTAATGGGCGAGCATCTCGCGGTAGTCCAGCACTTCGTCGCCCGTCGCCGCGAACAGATAGTAGCGCTCGGGCCGCGAAATCGCCGGCACGCGCAGCGCATCGAGCTCGTGCAGGTGACGGCGCTCGACGACGATCGACCCGCCCCCGTGCCACAACGGCTGTTCGCCCAGATAGTGTTCGAGATCGCGTTGCGGCACGATCGCCGGATTCAGCAGCACCGCCTTCCAGCCGTGCTTTTCCGCCAGCCAGGTCGCGTAGTAGCCGCCGAGCGAGCTGCCGATCACCGTCACGTCGCGCGCACCGGCCACCTCGGCTTCCGCCACGGCGATCGCCTCGAGCGGCGACACCGACAGCGACGGGCAGCGCCATTCGTGCGTGCGGCCGAGCTCGGCCATGCGCGCGGCGAGCAGCCGCGACTTCTGCGACGCCGGCGACGACCGGAACCCGTGCAGGTACAGGATCACGCGCGGCTCCCGAGCGCGTCGAGCAGCTTCTGGTGCACGCCGCCGAAGCCGCCGTTGCTCATCACCAGCACGTGGTCGCCCGCACGCGCGGCCTCGACGACCGACTTCACCAGCAGAGGGAGATCGTCGAACGCACGTGCCTTGTCGCCGAGCGGCGCGAGCGCATCGGCGAGGTTCCAGCCGAGCACGTCGCGTCCGGCGGGCGCGCCGTAGCCGAACACCAGATCGGCGTCCGCGAGGCTTGCCGGCAGTTGCGCCTTCATCACGCCGAGCTTCATCGTATTCGAGCGTGGCTCGAGCACTGCGAGAATGCGGGAGTTTTCACGGCCGATGCGCGCACGAAGGCCGGCGATCGTGGTTTCGATCGCGGTCGGATGGTGCGCGAAGTCGTCGTACACGGTCACGCCGTCGATACTGCCGCGCACTTCCATGCGCCGCTTCACGTTGCGGAACGACGCGAGCGATTCGGCGGCCTGCGCGGGCGGCACGCCGACGTGGCGCGCGGCGGCGATCGCCGCGAGCGCGTTCATCCGGTTGTGGTCGCCCTGCACCTGCCACGCGACTGCACCGACGCGCTCGGACTGCGAATACACCGCGAACCGTTCGTCGACCGGCACGCCGTCCTCGGCCGGCAGCGCCTGCCAGCCGCCGTCGACGCCAAAGCGCTCGACCTCGCTCCAGCAGCCGCGAGCGAGCACGCGTTCCAGCGCGTCGGAACGGCCGTTGGTCACGAGCCGGCCGACACCCGGCACGGTACGCACGAGATGATGGAATTGCGTTTCGATCGCGGCGAGATCCGGGAAGATGTCGGCGTGATCGAATTCGAGATTGTTGAGCACCGCGGTGCGCGGCCGGTAGTGGACGAACTTCGAGCGCTTGTCGAAGAACGCCGTATCGTATTCGTCGGCCTCGATCACGAAGAAGCTCGAATCGGTCAGCCGCGCCGACACGCCGAAGTTCAGCGGCACGCCGCCGATGAGGAAGCCCGGGTTCAGGCCGGCATCTTCCAGCAGCCACGCGAGCATCGACGACGTGGTCGTCTTGCCGTGCGTGCCCGCGACCGCCAGCACCCACTTGCCCGCCAGCACGTGCTCACCGAGCCATTGCGGGCCGGACACGTAAGGCAGGCCGCGATCGAGGATCGCCTCCATCAGCGGGTTGCCGCGCGTAACCACGTTGCCGATCACGAACAGGTCGGGTTTCAGGTCGATCTGCTCGGCGCCGTAGCCCTCGATCAGCGTGATGCCCTGCGCCTCGAGCTGCGTGCTCATCGGCGGATAGACGCCTGCGTCGCAACCCGTCACCGTGTGGCCCGCCTCGCGCGCGAGCACGGCAAGACCGCCCATGAAGGTGCCGCAGATGCCAAGAATGTGGATGTGCATAGATGAATGCTTTCGCGCCGCCGGGCGCCGTCGATTCGGAAAGGAAGGTCTGCGGCACGCCGGACGGGCCGCCCGGCCAACGACTTTCGCCGCGACACAAAGACCGCCATTGTAACTGACGCCCCGCCGTGCCCGGCGGCCCGAACGACGGATCGCGGATGCCGCCCGGCACGCAGCGGCACCCCTTCGGGCGCGGCGACGATCGAGTATGATTGCCGGATCATGTCTCGCAAACCTCTTGTCGACCCGCGGCGCGCCCGCGAGGAAATCGCCCAGTCCGCCGCCCGCCTGATCGCGGAGGACGGCCTCGATTACGCCAGCGCGAAGCGCAAGGCCGCGCGCCAGCTGTTCGGCGATACGCGCGTTGCCGGCGAATGGCTGCCGGATAACGACCTGATCGAGGAAGAACTGCGCGAGTACCTCGCCCTGTTCCAGAGCGACACGCAGCCGGACGAACTGCGCCGCCTGCGCGAGCTCGCGCTCGACTGGATGCGCCGGCTCGCCGAGTTCAACCCGTATGTGACGGGCGCGGTGCTGCACGGCACCGCGAACGAACATTCGGACATCCATTTGCAGATATTCACCGACAACCCGAAGGACGTCGCGATCTACCTGCTGAACCAGAACGTTCAGTACGACGTGTCCGAGACGCGACATTTCGCCGGCCGCGCCGACGTCGAGACGCTCAGCTTCCTGTGGCGCCCGCGGCGCGACGTGGACGCGATCGGCATTCATGTCGCGCTCTACGCGAGCGACGACCTGCGCGGCGCGGTCAAGGCCGACGCGCGCGGCCGGGTCGCGCGCGCGGACGCCACCGCATTGCGCGCGCTGCTCGAGGCCAGCAACGCTCCTTCCGAACCGAAATGATCCGACGATGATGATGAAACGCATGTTGGCGCTCGCGGTGGTCGCCGCCGCCGCCGTCGCCGGCGGGCTCGCCGCCGGCCATTGGTTCCGCGGCGGCAGCGCCGATGACGGCGTCGCCGTCGCGGCGCCCGCAGCGCAGGGCAACCCGGCCGACCAGTTGTGGGCCGCGTCGCTGACCGGCGTCGACGGCAAGCCGGCGTCGCTCGCCTCCTTCAAGGGCCAGAAGGTCGTGGTCAATTTCTGGGCGTCGTGGTGCGGCCCGTGCGTCGAGGAGATGCCGGAGCTCGTCGCGCTGTCGCATCAATACAAGCAGAAAGGCATCCGCTTCATCGGGATCGGCGTCGATTCCGACCAGAACGTGAAGAACTTTCTCCAGAAGGTGAAGGTCGACTATCCGGTTTTCGTCAGCGGTTATGCGGGTGCCGATCTGGCCCGCAATTTCGGAAATACGGCCGGCGCGCTGCCGTTTACGGTCGTCATCGACGAAACCGGCAAAGTGCGGGAGACAAAATTAGGACAAATCCAGCCGGCCGAGCTGAGAAGGACCCTCGACGCGTTGTGATCGTCCTGAACGGCCGCCCGCACGTTGGCGGCGATTTGTGCGTCGATCGCCGCAATTTCGCGTGAATTCGCCGATACTTTGCCGTCCCGCCGGTAATTCTTGCAGGTCCGGCGCACCTGGCCGTTCGGCAAAACTAGACAAATTTCTCTAAATAGCGCTAAAGTTCGCGCAATTCCGCAGAAATAGAAGCGACCATGACACGATTGCTGGTGCTGCACGGCCCCAACCTGAACCTTCTCGGCACCCGGGAACCGGAAGTGTACGGCCGCGTCACGCTCGCGCAGATCGATCAGGCGCTTGCCGCGCGGGCGCGGGAAGCCGGCGCCGAGCTGTCGTCGTTCCAGAGCAACCATGAAGGCGCGCTCGTCGACCGCATCCAGGCCGCGCGGGAGGAACAGACCGATTTCATCCTGATCAATCCCGCCGCGTATACGCACACCAGCGTCGCGATCCGGGACGCGATCGCCGGCGTAGGCATTCCGTTCGTCGAGATTCATCTGTCGAACGTGCACCGCCGCGAAGCGTTCAGGCACCACTCCTACTTTTCCGACCAGGCCGAAGGCGTCATCTGCGGGCTCGGCTGGAAAGGTTATCTGTACGCGCTCGAGTACGCGCTGGACAAGCTGCAAGGCGCGTCGCGCGGCTGATTTCGCGATCTAGATTCAGCGCCGGCCCCTAACCGGCGCTTTCACGTATTGAAAGGGGAATTCCCGATGGATCTTCGTAAGCTGAAAACTCTGATCGACCTCGTTTCCGAATCCGGCATCTCCGAGCTGGAAGTCACGGAAGGTGAAGGCAAGGTGCGCATCGTCAAGAACGCGCCGCCGGTCTACGTGCAGCAGACGGCTGGGTTTGCCCCGCAGTTCAGCGCGCCCGCTCCGTCGGCCGCGCTGCCGACCGAAGGCGCCGCCGCGCCGGCCGCTGGCGGCGCGGCAGCCGCACCGGCCGTCCCGCAGGGCCACGTCGTGACGTCGCCGATGGTCGGCACGTTCTATCGCGCCCCGTCGCCGGGCGCCGACCCGTTCGTCCAGGTTGGCGACACGGTCAAGGAAGGCCAGACGATCTGCATCATCGAAGCGATGAAGCTGCTCAACGAGATCGAGTCGGACAAAGCCGGCGTGATCAAGGAAATCCTCGTCGAGAACGGCCAGGCCGTCGAATACGGCCAGCCGCTTTTCGTGATCGGCTAAGCCCGCCGCGCGGCCCTGCCGGCCGCGCGCCGCCGATGCTCGCCAGGCGCCGTTCGCGCGCCCCTCGAAGAGACGAATACTCGCTATGTTTGAAAAAATCCTCATTGCCAACCGCGGTGAAATCGCGCTGCGCATCCAGCGCGCGTGCCGTGAACTCGGCGTCAAGACGGTGGTTGTCTACTCGGAAGCCGACAAGGAAGCCAAGTACGTGCGCCTCGCGGACGAAGCCGTCTGTATCGGTCCCGCCCCGTCGAACCTGAGCTACCTGAACATGCCCGCGCTGATCAGCGCCGCGGAAGTCACCGATGCCGAGGCGATTCACCCCGGCTACGGCTTCCTGTCGGAGAACGCCGATTTCGCGGAGCGGGTCGAGCAGTCGGGCTTCACGTTCATCGGGCCGCGCCCGGAAACGATCCGCATGATGGGTGACAAGGTCACCGCGAAGCAGACGATGATCAAGACCGGCGTGCCGTGCGTGCCGGGCTCGGAAGGCGCGTTGCCGGACGATCCGAAGGAGATCATCAAGATTGCGCGCACGATCGGCTATCCGGTCATCATCAAGGCAGCGGGCGGCGGCGGCGGGCGCGGAATGCGCGTCGTGCACACCGAGGCCGCGCTCGTCAACGCGGTCAACATGACCCGCGAGGAAGCCGGCCGTGCGTTCGGCAACCCGCAGGTGTACATGGAGAAGTTCCTCGAGAACCCGCGCCACATCGAAATCCAGGTGCTGTCGGACGCGCACAAGAACGCGATCTGGCTCGGCGAGCGCGACTGCTCGATGCAGCGCCGTCACCAGAAGGTGATCGAGGAAGCGCCGGCGCCCGGCATTCCGCGCCGCCTGATCGAGCGCATCGGCGACCGCTGTGCGGACGCGTGCAAGAAGATGGGCTACCTCGGCGCGGGCACGTTCGAATTCCTGTACGAGAACAACGAGTTCTACTTCATCGAGATGAACACGCGCGTGCAGGTCGAGCACCCGGTGTCCGAGATGATCACGGGCGTCGACATCGTGCAGGAACAGATCCGCATCGCGGCCGGCGAGAAGATCGCGCTGCGCCAGCGCGACATCCAGTTCCGCGGACATGCGATCGAATGCCGGATCAACGCGGAAGATCCGTTCAAGTTCACGCCGTCGCCGGGCCGGATCACGTCGTGGCATACGCCGGGCGGCCCCGGCGTGCGCGTCGACTCGCATGCATACAATGGCTATTTCGTGCCGCCGAACTATGATTCGATGATCGGCAAGGTGATCACCTACGGCGCGACACGCGATCAGGCGATCCGCCGGATGCGCATCGCGCTGTCGGAAATGGTCGTCGAAGGCATCCACACGAACATCCCGCTGCACCGCGAGCTGATGATCGACTCGAAGTTCGTCGAAGGCGGCACCAGCATCCACTACCTCGAACACCGGCTCGCCCAGAAGCAGCAGGTCGCACCGGAAGAAGCGTAAGCATGAGCTATCGCGAACTCGTCGTCGAACTGGCCCGTGAGCATGCGGAGGCCCTGTCCGACGCGCTGCTCGAACTCGGCGCGTTGTCGGTGTCCGTCGAAGACGCCGACGCCGACACGCCCGACGAACAGCCGCTCTTCGGCGAGCCGGGCCTGGTTCCCGATCGCACCGCGTGGCAGCACTCGCGCGTGATCGCGCTGCTGTCGCCCGACCACGAGCCGGCCGTGCTGCTCGCGGCGGCCGTGAACGAAATCGGCGTCGCCGAGGCGCCGAAGTTCGACGTGCGCGAAGTCGAGGAACAGGACTGGGTGCGGCTCACGCAGTCGCAATTCGAGCCGATTCCGATCGGCGAGCGAATCTGGGTCGTGCCGTCGTGGCACGACGCGCCGGACCCCGACGCTCTGATCCTCGAACTCGACCCCGGTCTCGCGTTCGGCACCGGCAGCCACCCGACCACGCGCCTCTGCATGGAATGGCTCGAACAGTCGGTGAAGCCCGGCCAGTCGGTACTCGATTACGGCTGCGGCTCAGGCATTCTCGCGATCCTTGCGCGCAAATGCGGGGCGAACCCCGTGGTGGGCATCGACATCGATCCGCAGGCGGTCGAGTCGGCGCGGCAGAACAGCGAACGCAACCATGCGGAAGTCACGTACGGGCTGCCCGACGCGTGCCCGGCCGACGAATTCGACATCGTCGTCGCGAACATCCTGTCGAACCCGCTGAAGCTGATGGCGTCGATGCTCGCATCGAAGGTGAAACCGGGCGGGCGCATCGCGCTGTCGGGCGTGCTCGCGCGCCAGGCGGACGAAGTCGCGGCCGTCTATGCGCGCTACGTCGACATCTCGGTCTGGCGCGAACACGAAGGTTGGGTATGCCTCGCCGGAACCCGGCGCGAAAGCCATTAGAATAGCGCTGTCCTTCACTCTGGCCAGCAGGCCGCCCGGCTCGACATGCTTCTTGCGACGCGCTGCCCTCATTGCGAAACCGTCTTCCGGCTGCAGCAGGAACAGCTCTCGCTGCACGACGGGCTCGTGCGCTGCGGACACTGCCAGCAGGTCTTCAACGCCTCGCAGTCACTCGTACCCGATCCGGCGCGGCAGCCCGACCCGGCACTGACCGAAGCGGCACCGGCCGGGCCGGACGCCGCCGCCCCGCAACACGACGCCGCCCCCCCGCGGCTCTTCGCCACCGACGCGCTGGTCGAGCCGGCGTCCCATCTCGACTACAGGCCGGAAGGCTGGGACATGTGGGCGCCGTGGCTCGACGCCGGCGTCGATCCATCCTTGCAGCACACCGGAGAGACCGTGCGCGCCGAGCCGCTGGTGCCGCTCGCGCTGCCGGCCATGGAAGCCGGTGTCGTGCACCTTTCCGGCACGCCCGCACCGACGGTCTCCGCCCCCGCCGAGCTGCACGCCGCGGTCGCGGAACCGGCCGAACCGGATGCGACGCTGCCGGAAACCGACGCTTCGTCGCTCGCCGCGCCAACTGCCGAGCCCGACCTGCGCGAACCGCGCTTCGTCGCGCACACGCCATCGGCCGAGCAAGCCGCAGCGGAGCCCGCCGAACCGATGGGCAACGCGCACTTCGCGGTGCCCGACGACGAGCACGCACCGCGCGAACCGCGCTTCGCGTTCAGGCCGGCGCAAGCCGTATCCGAACCCGAATCCGCACCCGACACCAACACCGACGAACGCGCGGCCGCACCGACCGCGGCCGCCAGCGAACCGGCCGCCCAACCGGCCGCCCAACCGGTCGTACCCTTCCCCGCCGCACTGACCAATGACGACCGCCCGCATTTCGCCGTGACGCGCGAGACGCGGGAGACGGGCGCGCCGCAGCGACGCGGAATGCTCGGCGGCTTTTTCGGCGGGCTCGTCGCCGCGGCGCTCGCGGTGCTGCTCGTCGCGCAGCTCGCGTGGTGGCAGCGCGAAACCGTGATGATCTACTGGCCCGTCACGCAGGGCTGGTTCCGGCAGGCGTGCGCGCCGCTCGGCTGCAAGCTCACGCCGCCGCGCGCGATCGACGGCCTGCGGCTCGACGCGACCGACCTGCGCCAGATCGACGGCCCGCGCACGCTCGAGCTGAAGGTGCCGCTGACGAACCGCTACCGCGTCGCACTCGCCTACCCGTCGCTCGAACTGACGCTGCTCGACGACACGAATCACGTGACCGTGCGCCGCGTGCTCGCGCCGCGCGACTACGTGCGCCCGGGCACGCCGATCGACGCCGGGCTGCCGCCCGGCACGACACAGACGATGTTCGTCCGTCTCGACACGAACGGCACGCCCGCCTCGAATTTCCGCGTCCAGATCTTCTATCCGTGACGCCTCGCGGCGCGCGCATGCGCGCCGTCTCAACCCGCGCGCCGCAGCGACGCGCTATTTCGGAGCACGAACATGAGCAAAGTTACGCTGGGTGGCAACCCGATCGATCTCGCCGGCACGTTCCCGGCCGTCGGCTCGCAAGCCCCCGACTTCAAGCTGGTCGGCAAGGACCTCGCCGATCTGTCGCTCGCCAGCTTCGCCGGCAAGCGCAAGGTGCTGAACATCGTCCCGAGCCTCGACACGCCGACCTGCGCGACGTCGACCCGCAAGTTCAACGAAGCCGCGTCGTCGCTCGACAACACGGTCGTGGTCGTCGTGTCCGGCGACCTGCCGTTCGCCGCCACGCGCTTTTGCACGACCGAAGGCCTCGCGAACGTCGTGACGGCTTCGACGTTCCGCGGCGGCCGCGCATTCGCGAACACCTACGGCGTCGACGTGACGAGCGGCCCGCTGAACGGCCTGACGGCCCGCGCGGTCGTCGTGCTCGACACCCAGGACAAGGTGATCCACGCGCAACTCGTCGACGAGATCAAGGACGAGCCGAACTACGACGCAGCGCTCGCCGCACTGAAGTAATCCGCTGCCACCCGACCTGCCGCGCGAGGCCGGACGGCCTGTGCGCACCGGTCGGGTAGCCCGCTCCCCTTTGCTCTCTACAGGAACGCACGCCTTGACTACGCTGATTTGCGGCTCGCTCGCCTACGACAACATCATGACCTTCGAAGGCCGGTTTCGCGAGCACATCCTGCCCGACCAGGTTCACCTTCTGAACGTGAGCTTCCTCGTGCCGACGATGCGTCGCGAATTCGGCGGTTGCGCGGGGAACATCGCTTACGCGCTGCACATGCTCGGCGGCGACGCGCGCATCATGGCGACGGTCGGCGCGAACGACGCCGATCGCTATCTCGAGCGTCTCGACAGCCTCGGCCTGTCGAAGGCCAGCGTGCGCGTGGTGCCCGAAACGCACACCGCGCAGGCAATGATCACGACCGATCTCGACAACAACCAGATCACCGCATTCCACCCGGGCGCGATGATGGTGTCGCACCTGAACCGCGCGGACGAAGTGGCGGGCGTGAAGCTCGGCATCGTCGCGCCGGACGGCTTCGACGGGATGGTCCAGCACGCCGAGCAATTCGCGAAGGCCGGCGTCCCGTTCATCTTCGATCCGGGCCAGGGCCTGCCGCTGTTCGACGGTGCGACGCTGCGCCGCATCATTGAACTCGCGACCTTCGTCGCGGTCAACGACTACGAGGGCAAGCTCGTCAGCGACAAGACGGGCTGGTCCGAACAGGAAATCGCCAGCCGGGTTCAGGCGCTGATCATCACGCGCGGCGAGCACGGCTCGACCATTCTTCACAAAAACGGCGAAGAACAGATTCCGGTCGTGCAAGCAGAACGTGTCGTGGATCCGACCGGCTGCGGCGACGCCTTCCGGGGCGGCCTGCTGTACGGCATCGAGAACGGCCTCGACTGGGCAACCACGGGCCGCCTCGCGAGCCTGATGGGCTCGATCAAGATCGCCCACCAGGGGCCCCAGACTTACGCACTGACGCGCGCCGAAATCGACGCGCGCTTCGAGGCTGCCTTCGGTTACAGTCTCAAATGAATATTGTGGGAGAGCAAAGATGTTGACCAAAAAAACCCTCACGCTCGCGGCCATGCTGACGGCCACGCTCACGCTCGCCGGCTGCTTCACGGCGCCGGGCTCGGCGGATGTCTATAGCGTCGGCCAGGCGCAGCGCGAGCAGACCGTCCGCATGGGCACGGTCGAAAGCGTCCGTGCGGTGCGCATCCAGTCCGACGGCGGCGGCAGCGCGATCGGCACGCTCGGCGGCGGTGCGCTCGGCGCGGTCGCGGGCAGCGCGATCGGCGGCGGCAAAGGCTCGATCCTGACGGCCATCGCGGGCGGCCTCGTCGGCGCCGTCGCGGGCAACGCGGTCGGCGAAAACCTCGGCACGGCGAACGGTGTCGAAATCACCGTGCGCCTCGATAACGGCGACCTGCGCTCGATCACGCAGGCGGCAAGCGGCGAAATGTTCCGCGCCGGCGAGCGTGTGCGACTGCTGTCGAGCGGCGGCGTCACGCGCGTCACGCACTAACGAGCATCCTCAGCACGCGGCGCAAGCCGCGGTCGAACGCATGTGCGAAGCTGCACATGCGTTTTTTTTCGTCCGCCATTCGCTGCCGGCCGCGGGTCGGCACTTCGATGAATACGGACGAAAAAAATCCCGCCACCTGAGCCAGATGGCGGGATCGATTGAGTAGCGCTACTCAACCCACGGACACCGCATGAGTGTCCGGGTGGTACTGGCCAGCCGCGATTACGGACGGCTGCCGGTCGGGAACGGCCATGCCGCTGCCGGGTTGAGCGCGGTCTTCACGCCCGATGCCGGCGCAACCGATGCGGTCGACGCGGTGGTTGCCGGTGCAGCCTTCTTCACGACGGCCTTCTTCGGAGCAGCAGCCTTCTTCGCCGGGGCAGCAGCCTTCGGTGCGGCAGCCTTCTTCGCAGGGGCAGCCTTCTTGGCAGGCGCAGCCTTCTTCGCAGCGGCCTTCTTCGCAGGCGCAGCCTTCTTGGCGGCAGCCTTCTTCGCCGGCGCGGCCTTCTTCGCGGCAGCCTTCTTCGCCGGTGCGGCCTTCTTCGCTGCAGCCTTCTTCGCCGGTGCGGCCTTCTTCGCGGCAACCTTCTTCGCAGCGGCCTTCTTCGCCGGCGCGGCCTTCTTCGCGGCAACCTTCTTCACTGCGACTTTCTTAGCAGCGACCTTCTTGGCTGCAACCTTCTTCGTTGCGACCTTCTTGGCTGCAACCTTCTTCGCAGCGGCCTTCTTCGCCGGTGCTGCCTTCTTCGCGGCAACCTTCTTCACCGCGACCTTCTTGGCAGCAACCTTCTTCACCGCGGCGGCCTTCTTGGCCGGAGCAGCCTTCTTCGCAACGGTCTTCTTGGCAGCAGCTTTCTTCGCAGCCGGTTTTTTCTTGGCAGTAGCCATGTTGTTCTCCTTCAGGTTCAGATGAGAGTCAGTTCAAACTACACCCTTCGTCAAAACCCGCTTCCCGCGGACGCTGTTCAGCACGTGCGCTTCGAAGCGGGCTATTCATCGGCGTACGCGGATACCGCGCGCTTACGCTAATGAATACGGTATGGCGCGCGTGACCCCATGGCCTCGCGCGCCAAATCAAGTCGGTAGCCGGCGCACCTCGCGCCGCCACCCCTAATCGCTTGATCAAGCGGACCGCCACACGGCCGTCCGCTTTTTCCGGAGGGAAGTTTGCCCATCCCACTGAAGGGTTCGCAAAGTGCCGATCATGTCGTTGGGCCGTTAAGGCACCGGGCATGCTTTGCATCAGGCGTTCTTGCTCCTAAACCTTGGGCCGGGGCCGAGAGGCCGCCGGCTGCTCCATCATGTGACGAGTTCGCTGCTGCGGGTTATTCCCAGGACAGCGCGCCACCCGTCTGATACTCGATCACACGCGTCTCGAAGAAGTTGCGTTCCTTCTTCAGGTCGATCATCTCGCTCATCCACGGGAACGGGTTTTCCTCGTTCGGATACAGCGGGTCGAGGCCGATCTGCTGGCAACGGCGGTTGCTGATGAAGCGCAGATAGCTCTTGAACATCGACGCGTTCAGACCCAGCACGCCGCGCGGCATCGTGTCCTCGGCGTAGCGGTATTCGAGTTCGACAGCCTGCTTGAACAGCTCGCGGATCTCGGCGCGGAATTCCGCGGTCCAGAGATGCGGGTTCTCGAGCTTGATCTGATTGATCAGGTCGATGCCGAAATTGCAGTGCATCGACTCGTCGCGCAGGATGTACTGATATTGCTCTGCAGCACCCGTCATCTTGTTCTGGCGGCCGAGCGCGAGGATCTGCGTGAAGCCCACATAGAAGAACAGGCCTTCCATGATGCAGGCGAACACGATCAGCGACTTCAGCAGCTTCTGATCCGCTTCGAGCGTGCCGGTCTTGAAGGCCGGATCCGTCAGCGTGTGGATGAACGGGATCAGGAATTCGTCCTTCGCGCGGATCGACGCGACCTCGTGGTACGCGTTGAAGATCTCGCCTTCGTCGAGACCGAGCGATTCGACAATGTATTGATACGCGTGCGTGTGGATCGCCTCTTCGAACGCCTGGCGCAGCAGGAACTGCCGGCACTCGGGCGCCGTGATGTGGCGGTACGTGCCGAGCACGATGTTGTTCGCGGCGAGCGAATCGGCCGTCACGAAGAAGCCGAGGTTGCGCTTGACGATGCGGCGCTCGTCCTCGGTCAGACCGTTCGGGTCCTTCCACAGTGCGATGTCGCGGGACATGTTGATTTCCTGCGGCATCCAGTGGTTCGCGCAACCGGCCAGATACTTTTCCCACGCCCACTTGTACTTGAACGGCACCAGCTGATTGACGTCAGTCTGGCCGTTGATGATGCGCTTGTCCGCAACGTTGACCCGCGCTTCCGAACCGCCAGCGGGAACAGCCGATGCTTGCGGCGGCACCGCGAGATCGCCTTCGAAAATGTCGCGGACCTGATGGGCGGCAGGCGCTGCCGCCTGCGTTCCGACGGCCATCCCTGCGGAGGTGCGCAACGCGTTCTGCTGCGCTCCGCTCGCGGGGGTTACGGCAGTCTTCTCGTCATCCCAGTTGAGCATAAATTCTCACCATCAATTTAGAACGGTTTGTACCATCTTTTCCTGAGCGATAAAAGGGTTCGCTCACGAAAAATCCTTTTTTCGATTCGCGTTGCGACCTCGATACAACACTTTGAGCAACGCATCGTCGTTCATGCAGAGCGCGACGCGTGTCGCACATGTATCGCGAGGTGCGCTCGACGCATCGAACGCTGATCGAAACGCGACGTCGTCGGGGATGTTTCGATCGCTCGTCACTGCCTGCAACGCGAATGCCGCGTTACAGATTCCTTATCATTTTTTTAGTTGAGAGCGGCGCACACTTCAACCTCCATCGGTTGTCGTGCGCGCCGCACGAACCTTAGTTCATACGCGCTGCGTTACTGGCAGGCTTCGCACTCGTCGAAACCCGCATCGCCCGGACGCATCGTGCATACCGGACCGTCTGCTTCGACCGGCGCCAGCGCCGCTGCCGCATTGACCGCGCCCGACGATGCATCGCCGCCTGCCGCACCGAAGCCGCCTGCCGCGCCTTGCGCGCCGCCGCTGCCCGAGCCGCCCGCACCGCCCGTCGGCACCGCGTTCAGCGCGCCGTGCGCGACCGTCGACTTCTCGACGTGCGTCGCCGCCATCGTGCGGAGGTAGTAGGTCGTCTTCAGACCGCGCAACCACGCGAGCTTGTAGACCTCGTCGAGCTTCTTGCCCGATGCGCCGCCCATGTAGATGTTCAGCGACTGCGCCTGGTCGATCCACTTCTGGCGACGCGATGCCGCCTCGACCAGCCACGTCGGGTCGAGTTCGAACGCGGTCGCGTAGATCGCGCGGAGGTCAGCCGGGATGCGGTCGATGCGCGACAGCATGCCGTCGAAGTACTTCAGGTCGGCGACCATCACTTCGTCCCACAGGCCGCGTTCCTTCAGGTCGCGAACGAGGTACTCGTTGACCACCGTGAACTCGCCCGACAGGTTCGACTTCACGTACAGGTTCTGGAAGGTCGGCTCGATGCACGCCGACACGCCGATGATGTTCGAGATCGTCGCCGTCGGCGCGATCGCGACGCAGTTCGAGTTGCGCATGCCGTGTGCCGCGATCCGCGAGCGCAGCGTGGTCCAGTCGAGCGACTCCGACGTGTCGACCTCGACGTAGCCGCCGCGTGCTTCCGCCAGCAGCTTCAGCGTGTCCTGCGGGAGGATGCCGCGATCCCACAGCGAGCCGCGGTAGCTCGAGTAGCGGCCGCGTTCCTCGGCCAGCTCGGTCGACGCGTAGTACGCGTAGTAGCAGACCGCTTCCATCGAACGATCGGCGAACTCGACCGCCGCTTCTGACGCGTACGGCGTGCGCAGCAGGTGCAGGCAGTCCTGGAAACCCATGATGCCCATGCCGACCGGACGGTGCTTCAGGTTCGAGTTACGCGCCTTCGGCACCGCGTAGTAATTGATGTCGATCACGTTGTCGAGCATGCGCATCGCGACGCTGATCGTGCGCTTGAGCTTGTCGTGGTCGAGCGTGTAGCTGCCGTCGGCCTGCTTCACCAGGTGGGCGACGAGGTTCACCGAGCCCAGGTTGCACACCGCGATTTCGGTGTCGCTCGTGTTCAGCGTGATTTCCGTGCACAGGTTCGACGAATGGACGACGCCGACGTGCTGCTGCGGCGAACGCACGTTGCACGGATCCTTGAACGTGATCCACGGGTGGCCCGTTTCGAACAGCATGCCGAGCATCTTGCGCCAGAGTTGCTGCGCCGGGATCTTCTTGAACAGCTTGATCTCGCCGCGCGCGACCTTGTCTTCGTAAGCCGTGTAAGCCGCCTCGAACTCCGCGCCGAACTTGTCGTGCAGGTCCGGGCAGGTCGACGGCGAGAACAGCGTCCAGTCGGTGCCTTCCATCACGCGCTTCATGAACAGGTCGGGAATCCAGTTCGCCGTGTTCATGTCGTGCGTGCGGCGGCGATCGTCGCCGGTGTTCTTGCGCAGCTCGAGGAATTCCTCGATGTCGAGGTGCCACGATTCGAGGTACGCGCACACCGCGCCCTTGCGCTTGCCGCCCTGGTTGACCGCGACGGCCGTATCGTTGACGACCTTCAGGAACGGCACCACGCCTTGCGACTTGCCGTTCGTGCCCTTGATATGCGAGCCGAGCGCACGCACGCGGGTCCAGTCGTTGCCGAGACCGCCGGCGAACTTCGACAGCAGCGCGTTTTCCTTCAGCGCTTCATAGATGCCGTCGAGGTCGTCCGCGACCGTCGTCAGGTAGCACGACGACAGCTGCGAGCGGTGCGTGCCCGAGTTGAACAGCGTCGGCGTCGAGCTCATGAAGTCGAAGCTCGACAGCACGTTGTAGAACTCGATCGCGCGCGTTTCGCGGTCGATCTCGTTCAGCGACAGGCCCATCGCGACGCGCATGAAGAATGCCTGCGGCATTTCGATGCGGGCGCCTTCGACGTGCAGGAAGTAGCGGTCGTACAGCGTCTGCAGGCCGAGGTAGCCGAACTGCAGGTCGCGGTTCGCGTCGAGCGCTTCGCCGAGACGCTTCAGGTCGAACTGCAGCAGCTTGTCGTCGAGCAGGCCGGCATCGACGCCGCGCTTCAGGAACTGCGGGAAGTATTCCGTGTAGCGGGTCGACATCTCGGCCTGGAGCACTTCCTCGCCGAGGATCTCGCGGCGGATCGTGTGCAGCAGGATGCGGGCGGTGACCTGGCTGTACGCCGGGTCCTTTTCGATCATCGTGCGCGCCGCGAGGATCGCCGAGTCGTAGACCTGGCTCATCGGCACGCCGTCGTACAGGTTCTTCACCGTCTCCGCGACGATCGGCTCAGGGTTAACCGCAGCGCCGAGACCGGCGCATGCCGACACGATCAGCTCGCGCAGCGCGTTCATGTCGAGCGGGCGCGTGACGCCGTTGTCGACGACGTTGATGCCCGCGCTCGCCTCGCCGCCCGCTGCCGCCGCTTCTTCGCCCGCATGCTGGCGCTCGAGGTGGCGCTTCTCGCGATACAGCACGTACGCACGCGCGACGTTGTGCTCGCCGCCGCGCATCAGCGCGAGTTCGACCTGGTCCTGGATGTCTTCGATATGGAACGTACCGCCGTTCGGGCGGCTGCGCACGAGCGCGCGCACGACGCTGTGCGTGAGCTGCTCGACCTGCTCGCGCACGCGCGCCGATGCCGCGCCCTGCCCGCCGTTGACGGCCAGGAAAGCCTTGGTCACCGCGATCGCGATCTTCGAAGGCTCGAACGACACCACGCTGCCGTTGCGGCGGATCACCTTGTAGTCGGCGAACGTGGCCTGCGGCGCGAGCGCCTTCGCGCCCTGTTCGGTCCCGCCGAGCGGACGGCTCGAGGCGCTCTCGTACTGGGACGTCGCGTTGTCGGTGGTTTGCATGTGCAAAGCTCCTGGTGTTGGATGGTGCGGAGAGAACCGCGGATTAAAACGAACGCTGCGCAATGGGGCGCGCGAGCGGTAAGAGGCGAGCGATGCGTCGGGGAAGCCGGTGCGGTCGATGCGCGACAACCGAGCCGGTCGTGTGCTTCGTCATGTGTACCCTGCCCCGTCGAAGTTCGCTGCGCTTGATCGCGACGCCCGGACCGCCCGGCCCTGGCGCGCCGCCCTGAGAACCCTGTCCGCCGGCGTTGGCCGCCGGCCGGTGCCGCTCGGGTTTCCCCTGCGACACACACTATATCTAGTACAGAACTGCTAAACTGGCACCAAGTATAGTGGACATTCGGAGGACGTCCAAACGGATAATTTGCGATAGAGGTCTTGACATCGCTCACGCGCAGACACGGCAAGGCATTGGTCGGAGAAAAAACTTTCTCCGCTCAAAAAACCCCGCGCTCAGTGCTGACGGAAAGGAAAGTATTCGGCCGAAAAGCCGGCATCGCCTGCGAAGCGTTGCCAATCGAAATGCGGGCCCGGGTCGGTCTTGCGGCCCGGCGCGACGTCCGAATGCCCGGCCACCGCATCGATCGGGTAGCGCGCGGCGAGCGTGCGGGCGAGCACGCCGAGCGTCGCGTACTGCGCGGGGTCGAACGGCACGTCGTCCGCGCCCTCGAGCTCGATGCCGATCGAGAAGTCGTTGCAGCGCGGCCGGCCGAAGAACGCCGACGAGCCCGCATGCCATGCGCGCTCGTCGCACGACACGAACTGCACGAGTTCGCCGTCGCGGCGGATCAGGAAGTGCGCGGACACGCGCACGCCGCGCAGGTGGCTCTGGTAATAGGGATGCGCATCGCAATCGAGGCGGTTCAGGAACAGCGACTCGATCGCGTCCCCGCCGAACTCGCCGGGCGGCAGGCTGATGTTGTGCACGACGACCAGCGTCGGCACCGCGCCCGCGGGCCGCGCCTCGAAATTCGGCGACGGCGCGTGGCGCGCTTCGCGCACCCAGCCGTGTGCGTCGACCGACAGCGGCGCTGCGTCGCTCATCGCGCGTCGCGGCCGCTCGCGCGTGCGCCGTGGCGCTGCGCATGCTCGGTGCTGCAGAAGTATTCGCCGCCGGCGGCGACGGCGTCGCCCTTGGGCGCATGCACGCCGCATTCGGCACAGCGCACCATCGGTTCGGGCAGCGCGCGCGTGCCGCCGTTCGGGCGTGCCGCGCCCGCGCCGCCGTGACCGGGCGCGTCGGAGCCGTCACCGCGGCCGGTGCGCGCCTGCGCTTGCTCCTGGGCGTGGCGCAGCTTGCGCGCGAGCCACGAGCCCGCGAAGAAAAGAAGAATCAGGAGAAGAATCTGTCGCATCGGAAACCTGCGTTCAAACCACGGAGCGGTGCAGCAGCACCTCGAAAACGAACCGGCTGCCGACATACGCGAGCAGCAGCGCCGCAAACGACACGAGCACCCAGCGCGCGGCGCCGCGCCCGCGCCAGCCCGACGTCTTGCGGGCGACCAGCAGGCCGCCGAACATCAGCCACGACAGCACCGCGAACACGGTCTTGTGATCGAGCCGCAGCGCGCGTGCATCGACCTGCTCACTGAACAGGATCCCCGATGCGAGCGTCAGCGTCAGCAGCACGAAGCCGGCGCCGATCAGGCGGAACAGCAGCTTCTCCAGCGTGAGCAACGGCGGCAGGGTTTCGAGCCAGCTCGCGATCCAGCCGGTCGAGCCGTCGCGCCCGCCGCTCCTGAGCGACTGCAGGCGCCGCTCGACCATCAGCATCAGGACCGCGTGCAGCGCGGCGATCGCAAAGAGGCCGTACGCGATGTTCGCGATCAGGAAGTGCATCTTGAACAGCGGCGCCGCGGCATAAGGCAGCACCCGCACGCCGCCGAACACGAGCGGCAGCAGCGACGCGCCGCACGCGAGCGGCAGCACCAGCAGGCGCAGGCTGTCGAGCGGGAAGAAGAAGCTCTCGATCCAGTAGATGCCGGCGCCGAGCCAGAACATCGCGGACAGCGCGAACGCGAACCCGAAGATCATCGCGTCGTGCGGGAAGATCGTCATGTGCAGCAGCACGCCGTGCGCGACGAGCGCCGCGAACAGCAGCGCGCGGCCGGCCGCGCTCATCCCCGACGCGGCGGACGCCGGAACCGGCACGGCCGGCACGCTCGCGACGAGCGGCGTCGCGCCCTGGCGGTGCGTGCGCCACCCTGCGACGGAGAGGCCGCCGTACAGGAATGCGGTGAGGGCATACAGTACAATATCCATGTTCGAAGTTTACACTAGGCCCCCTTCCCGCGACGGCTCCCTTTGTTCGGTTCCGTTGCGCCTTCGGGCCCCACTGTCCAACGCTCCCCATGCTCGACAATCTCACTCAACGGATGGCGCGCGTCGTCAAGACGCTGCGCGGCGAGGCCCGGCTTACCGAGGCGAACACCCAGGAAATGCTCCGCGAGGTGCGTCTCGCGCTGCTCGAGGCCGACGTCGCGTTGCCCGTCGTCCGCGAATTCATCGCCAAGGTCAAGGAAAAGGCGCTCGGCGAGGAAGTGATCAGCAGCCTGTCGCCGGGTCAGGCGCTCGTCGGCGTGGTCCAGAAGGAACTGACCGCCGTGATCGGCGGCGACTACGAAGGCAAGGCCGCCGAGCTGAATCTCGCGGTCACGCCGCCCGCCGTGATCCTGATGGCGGGCCTGCAAGGCGCCGGCAAGACCACGACCGTCGGCAAGCTCGCGAAGCTGCTGCGCGAGAAGCACAAGAAAAAGGTGCTGACGGTCTCGTGCGACGTGTATCGCCCGGCCGCCATCATGCAGCTGAAAACGGTGAGCGAACAGGTCGGCGCCGACTTCTTCCCGTCCACACCGGATCAGAAGCCCGTCGACATCGCGGTCGCGGCCGTCGACTGGGCGAAGCGCCACTACCATGACGTGCTGATCGTCGACACGGCCGGCCGCCTCGGTATCGACGAGGCGATGATGCAGGAAATCGCCGCGCTGCACGGCACGCTGAAGCCGGCTGAAACGCTGTTCGTCGTCGACGCGATGCTCGGCCAGGACGCGGTCAACACCGCGAAGGCCTTCAACGACACGCTGCCGCTCACCGGCGTCGTGCTGACCAAGCTCGACGGCGATTCGCGCGGCGGTGCCGCGCTGTCGGTGCGCCACATCACGGGCAAGCCGATCAAGTTCGTCGGTGTCGCCGAAAAGCTCGACGGCCTCGAGGTGTTCCACCCGGATCGCATGGCGAACCGGATCCTCGGCATGGGCGACATCCTCGCGCTCGTCGAGGAAGCGCAGCGCGGCGTCGACGTGCAGGCCGCGCAGAAGCTCGCCGACAAGGTGAAGAAAGGCGGCGACTTCGACCTGAACGATTTCCGCGCGCAGATCTCGCAGATGAAGAACATGGGCGGCCTGTCGTCGCTGATGGACAAGCTGCCCGCGCAATTCCAGCAGGCGGCGGCCGGTGCCGACATGGGCCAGGCCGAGAAGTCGATCCGCCGGATGGAAGGCATCATCAGCTCGATGACGCCCGCCGAGCGCGCCAAGCCCGAGATCATCAAGGCGACGCGCAAGCGACGCATTGCGGCCGGCGCGGGCGTGCCGGTGCAGGAAGTCAACCGGATGCTGAACCAGTACGACCAGATGCGTACGATGATGAAGAAGCTGAAGGGCGGCAACATGCACAAGATGATGCGCGGCCTGAAGGGCATGATGCCCGGCATGCGCTGATTCCGCCCATCGGCCGGCGCGCGGGTTTTTGCTGTAGCGCGCGCCGCCGGTTCTGCTTCATTCTTGTTTGTATACCGACTGCTCGCCAGAACACATGAACCGCGAAGAAGCCCTCCACATTTTCGACCACTCCGAAGAGATCGTCTCGGCAGACGCCGTCAACGCGTCGATCTCCAGGATGGCCGACGCGATCCGCGCCGAGATCGGCGACGCGTTCCCGCTCGTTCTCTCGGTGATGGGCGGCGCCGCCGTGTTTACCGGGATGCTGCTGCCGCGTCTCGATTTCCCGCTGGAATTCGACTACATCCACCTGACCCGCTACCGCAACACGACGCAGGGCAGCCCGGAGATGCACTGGCGCGTCGCGCCGCGCGAATCGGTGAAGGACCGGATCGTGCTGGTGCTCGACGACATCCTCGACGAAGGCGAGACGATGGCCGCGATCCGCGACCGCATCCTCGACATGGGCGCGAAGCGCTTCATGTCCGCCGTGCTGTGTGAAAAGACGCTCGCGAAGTCGAAACCGCTGCATCCCGACTTCTGCGGCTTCCCGGTGCCGGACCGCTACGTGTTCGGCTGCGGGATGGACGCCAAGGGCTACTGGCGCAACCTGCCGACGATCCGCGCGCTGACCGCGAACGTCTGACCGCCCTGCCCGCAATAAAGAAAAGCGGCGCTCCGGTTTCCCGGAGCGCCGCTTTTTTTGTCGGTGGCGCCACCCGCGCTACAGCTGGTGCACGAACGCCCGGACGCCGGCCAGCAGCATCTCGACCGAGATCGCGACGAGCACGAGGCCCATCAGCCGCTCGAACGCCGCGACGGTCCGCTCGCCGAGCCACTGCTGGATCCGTTCGGCCAGCACCAGCGTGATCGCGCAGACGATCATCGTGACCGTCAGCGCGCCGACCCACTCGAACATCTTGCCCGGCGCCTGCGACGTCAGCAGCATCACCGTCGCGAGCGCGGACGGCCCGGCGAGCGCGGGAATCGCGAGGGGCACGATGAAGGGTTCGCCGCCCGCGCGCGGATCGGTGCCGAGCGCGCCGTCCGGATGCGGGAAGATCATCCGCAGCGCGATCAGGAACAGCACGATCCCGCCGCCGAGCCGCAACGACAGGTCGGTGAGGTTCATCATCCGCAGGAAGCGGTCGCCGACCACCATGAAGAACAGCAGGATCACGAACGCGATCCCCACCTCGCGCAGGATCAGCTTCACGCGCCGCTCACGCGGCACGTCCCGCATCGCCGTGATGAACAGCGGGATGTTGCCGAGCGGATCCGTAATCAGCACGAGGAGCACGGTGGCCGACAGGAAGGTGTATTCCACCGTGTCCCCCGGTCGCGGCGCTTAGTGCGCGAGCGCGGCGCGGATCTTCTCCGTCACCGTCGCCGCGGCCTCGTCCGCCGGCAGCAGCGTCGCCTCGGCGTCGCGGCGGCCCTGATACTCGATCTTGCCTTCCTTCAGGCCGCGCTCGCCGATCACCAGGCGATGCGGCACGCCGATCAGTTCCCAGTCGGCGAACATCACGCCCGGGCGCTCGCCGCGATCGTCGAGGATCACGTCGATGCCGGCGGCGGTCAGTTCCGCGTACAGCTTGTCGGCGGCTTCGCGGACCATGTCGCTGCGATCGTAGCCCATCGGGCACAGCACGACCTCGAACGGCGCGATCGACTCGGGCCAGATGATGCCGCGGTCGTCGAAGTTCTGTTCGATCGCCGCGCCGAGAATCCGCGTGACGCCGACGCCGTAGCAGCCCATCAGCATCGGCTGCGGCTTGCCCGATTCATCGAGGAACGTCGCGCCCATCGCTTCCGAATACTTGGTGCCGAGCTGGAACACGTGACCGACTTCGATGCCGCGGCAGATGTCGATCGTGCCCTTGCCGTCCGGCGACGGATCGCCCTTCTTCACGTCGCGCACATCGGCGACTTCCGGTTCCGGCAAGTCGCGGCCCCAGTTCACGCCCGCGATGTGATAGTCGACCTCGTTCGCGCCAACGACGAAGTCGCTCATGTTCGCCACCGTGCGATCGGCGATCACCTTCACCGGCTTCTTCGTGCCGACCGGGCCGAGATAGCCCGGCGGCGTGCCGAACCATTCGACGATTTCCTGCTCGGTCGCGAAGCGGTGGTTCTTCAGCCCCGGCAGCTTCGACACCTTGATCTCGTTCAGGTCGTGGTCGCCGCGCAGCATGATGAGCCAGATGGTCGGCTCGGCGCCTTCGTTCTCGGTGGCGAGCACGATCGACTTGATCGTGCGCTCGAGCGGGATCGCCAGCAGTTCGGCGACCGCTTCGCACTTCGCCTTGCCGGGCGTCGCGACCTTCTCCATCGCTTCGGCCGGCGCGGCACGCTCGGCGATCAGCGGCAGCGCTTCGGCCGCTTCGATGTTCGCCGCGAAGTCGGACGTCGGGCAGTAGGCGATCGCGTCCTCGCCGGTATCGGCGATCACGTGGAACTCGTGCGAGAAGTTGCCGCCGATCGAGCCGCTGTCGGCCGCGACCGCCCGGAACTCGAGGCCGAGGCGCGTGAAGATGCGAACGTACGCGTCGTACATCTTGCGATACGACTCGTTCAGGCCGGCCGTGTCCTTGTCGAACGAATACGCGTCCTTCATGATGAATTCGCGGCCGCGCATCACGCCGAAGCGCGGACGGATCTCGTCGCGGAACTTCGTCTGGATCTGGTAGAAGTTCACCGGCATCTGCCGGTAGCTCTTGATCTGGTTGCGCGCGATGTCGGTGACGACTTCCTCGTGCGTCGGCCCGATCACGAAGTCGTTGTCCTTGCGGTCCTTGAAGCGCAGCAGCTCGGGGCCGTACTGCTCCCAGCGGCCCGACTCCTGCCACAGCTCGGCCGGCTGCACGGCCGGCATCAGCAGCTCGATGGCGCCTGCCCGGTTCATTTCCTCGCGCACGATCGCCTCGACCTTGCGAATCGAGCGCAGGCCGACCGGCAGGTAGTTATAGATGCCGCCGGCGACACGACGGATCATGCCGGCGCGCACCATCAGCTTGTGGCTGACGATCTCTGCGTCGGCCGGTGCTTCTTTGAGGGTGCCGATAAAGAAACGGGAAGCTTTCATGCGGACGGTTCCAAATACGGCGCCCCCAGGCGGGGCGCCCGAAAAAGTTTCAAGGTGAAAAAGCTGCGCGCGACGAACGACGATGGCGCAGATGACGTAGCAGACAAATCAGGGACAATTCAGCCGCCGTACCCCGCGCGGATTCGCTCCGTCACGGTGCGCAGCGCCCGTTATCTGTTTATAATCAAAGCAATTTTAAAGGATTCGAAGGTGGTTGTATGCTGGATCGTGAAGGCTTTCGCCCGAACGTCGGCATCATCCTCTTGAACGCGCGCAACGAGGTGTTTTGGGGCAAGCGGCTCCGCGAGCATTCCTGGCAGTTTCCTCAAGGTGGGATCAAGTACGGCGAGACCCCCATGCAGGCGATGTACCGGGAGCTGCACGAGGAAACCGGCCTGCACCCGGAACACGTCAAGATAATCGGCCGCACCCGCGACTGGTTGCGTTACGAGGTGCCTGACAAGTTCATCAAACGCGAAGTACGCGGCCATTACCGCGGCCAGAAGCAGATCTGGTTCCTGCTGCGGATGGTCGGACGCGATTGCGATATTTGCTTGCGCGCGACCGATCACCCGGAGTTCGATGCGTGGCGCTGGAACGAGTACTGGGTGCCACTCGATGCGGTGATCGAGTTCAAGCGGGATGTCTATCAGTTGGCGCTGACGGAACTGTCGCGCTTCCTGCGCCGCCCGGCGCAGCGAGCCGACAAGCCGCAAGGGCCGCGTCCGTCGCGCTATCCGCGCGTGATCGGCACGCAGGCCCAGCAGACGCTGACGATTGTCGACACATCGGTAGTTTGTTCGGAGATCGAAGTGGAGGCGCGCACGCTCGATGAGATGCCGCCCGGCGTGATCGTCGGCAAATGACGAGTCGGACTGCATGACCGGGCGCGACCTTGGTGTCGCGCCCTTTTTTTACGAGGAACGCATATTGAAAGCGATTGCTCTCGCGCTCGCATCGGTTGTCGCGGCGGCCACGCTGGCCGGTTGCGCCAATTCGAAAGCGCCGTCCAACAAGGACGACAGCGAGTTCGTCTATCTGCTCGACCGTAAGGGTGAGTGGAAGGAAAACCCGGTCGACACGCTGCCGGCTCTGCCGCAAGCGGGCGACTTGCTGCCGTTCACCGTGTCGCAGAACACGCCGCTCAAGTTCTTCGTCGATGCGAAGTCGCTCGCGGTCGGCACCGACGGCATCGTGCGCTACGCGGTCGTCATTACGAGCCCGGCCGGCGCGCGCAACGTGAACTATGAAGGCATCCGCTGCGATACCTACGAATGGCGTCAGTATGCGGGCCTGAATTCGGATCACGACGGCTGGGACCGCACCGTCGAGAACGACTGGCGGCGCATCGAGAACGGCGAACTGAACTCGTATCACTCGGCGCTGTACCAGGACTACTTCTGCTCGAACAAGATGCCGCAGGGCACGACCAAGCAGATCATCGAGAACATCAAGTTTCACCGCACCGCGATGAGCCAGCTGCGCTGACGGCGCAACGCAGGCGGCCTGGCCAGGCCTACTACTCCCCGTCGCAACGAAAAAGCCCGCGCAAATGCGGGCTTTTGCTTCTTTTGCTGTCTCGCGACACCAGGTCGAACGGTTACACGAGCACGAGGTTGTCGCGGTGAATCAGCTCCGGCTCCAGCATGTAGCCGAGCACCGTCTCGATCTCGCCGCTCGGCTTGCGGTGAATCAGCTTCGTTTCCGCACTGCTGTAGTTCGTGAGGCCGCGCGCCACTTCACGCCCGTCGGGGCCGACGCACGCGATCACCTCGCCGCGCGCGAACGCGCCCTGCACGCCGATCACGCCGATCGGCAGCAGGCTCTTGCCGCCGGCCGTGAGCTTCTCGACCGCGCCCGCATCGATCACGACGTGCCCGCGCACCTGCAGGTGATCGGCCATCCACTGCTTGCGCGCGGCCATCCGTGCGGTGCGCGCGATCAGCTGCGTGCCGATCGCCTCACCGGCCGCGAGCCGCACCAGCACGTCGGTTTCGCGGCCGCTCGCAATCACGGTGTTCGCGCCGCTGTGCGCCGCGCGCTTCGCCGCGAGGATCTTCGTCAGCATCCCGCCGCGGCCGAGGCTCGAGCCTGCGCCACCCGCCATCGCCTCGAGGTCGGGCGCACCCGCGCTGGCTTCCGCGACGAGCGTCGCGTTCGGATCCTTGCGCGGATCGGCGGTGAACAGCCCCGACTGGTCGGTCAGGATGATCAGCGCATCGCCTTCGATCAGGTTCGCGACGAGTGCGCCGAGCGTGTCGTTGTCGCCGAACTTGATTTCGTCGGTGACGACCGTGTCGTTTTCGTTGATGATCGGCACGACGCCGAGCCGCAGCAGCGTGAGCAGCGTCGAGCGTGCATTCAGGTAGCGTTCGCGATCCGCGAGGTCGGCGTGCGTGAGCAGGATCTGTGCGGTGCGGATGTCGTGCTCGGTAAAGCGGCTTTCATAGACTTGCGCGAGCCCCATCTGGCCCACCGCCGCGGCGGCCTGCAGTTCGTCGATCTCGCGCGGACGCTTGCTCCAGCCGAGCCGCTGCATCCCTTCGGCAATCGCACCCGAACTGACGAGCACCACTTCCTTGCCCTGCGCACGCAGCGCGGCGATCTGGGCCGCCCAGCGGCCGATTGCAGCATGATCGAGCCCCTTGCCGTCGTTGGTCACGAGGCTCGAGCCCACCTTCACCACCAATCGCTTCGAATCCGCGATGATCGAACGCATCGTGCGCCGTCTCCTGTATCTGATGCCTGCCCGGCCGGGCGCGATTGAATTCCGGCACCGGGCGCGATGCCCGGTGCGTTTCGGGTCCGCTCAGGCGTCGCCGCCGGGCGTCGCACCGCCCTCGGCGGGCGGCGCGTCGCGGAACCGCACGTCCGTGGCCAGATCTTCCTCTTCCGCCGCGCGATGCGCGTCCGAATGCTCGGCGAGGTAATCGTAGATCGCGTAGCACAGCGCTTCGCAGCCCTGGCCCGTCAGCGCCGAAATCTCGAACACCGGGCCGTCCCAGTCGAAGCGGGCGAGGAAATCGGCGACGCGCGCTTCACGCTCGTCTTCCGGCACCATGTCGAGCTTGTTGAGGACGAGCCAGCGCGGCTTCTCGTAGAGCGCCTCGTCGTACTTGCGCAGTTCACCGACGATCGCCTTCGCTTCCGCGACCGGGTCGACGTTTTCGTCGAACGGGGCCAAATCGACGAGATGCAGCAGCACGCCGGTGCGCTGCAGATGTCGCAGGAACTGGTGGCCGAGGCCCGCGCCTTCGGCCGCGCCCTCGATCAGCCCCGGGATGTCGGCGATCACGAAGCTCTTGCTCGGGCCGACCCGCACGACGCCGAGGTTCGGCGCGAGCGTCGTAAACGGATAGTCGGCGATCTTCGGCTTCGCGTTCGACACCGACGAGATGAAGGTCGACTTGCCTGCGTTCGGCATGCCGAGCAGCCCGACGTCGGCGAGCACCTTCAGCTCGAGCCGCAGCATGCGCCGTTCGCCGGGCTTGCCGTCGGTCTTCTGGCGCGGCGCACGGTTCGTGCTCGACTTGAAATGCAGGTTGCCGAGACCACCGGCGCCGCCGTTCGCAAGCATCACCTGCTGGCCGTGCTCGGTCAGGTCGGCGATGAGCTCGCCGGTGTCCATGTCGGTCACGACCGTGCCGACCGGCATGCGCAGCGTGACGTCGTCACCGCCCTTGCCGTAGCAATCCGAGCCGCGACCGTTCTCGCCGTTGCGCGCCAGGTGCTTCTTCGCGTAACGGTAATCGATCAGCGTGTTGATGTTGCGGTCGGCAATCGCATAGACGTTGCCGCCCCGGCCGCCGTCGCCGCCGTCCGGCCCGCCGAACGGAACGAACTTTTCGCGGCGCATCGACGCGCTCCCATCACCTCCGTCGCCGGCGATGACTTCGATTCGTGCTTCGTCAATGAACTTCATTCGTCACTCCGACCAGTATTTCCGCTATTGTGCCGCGCGCCGGCACACTTGAACAATCTGCCGTTCGGCCGATTGCCTGCCGTTTCGCGACAGCCGCCGGCGCGCACATGCGCCCCGGCGGCCAAATAAAAAAAGGCCCCGCGAAGACTGCGGGGCCTTTCGGCTACGAAGCCCGTGGGTGCCTAACTAACTTAGGCAGCCGCCGGGACAACGATGACCAGATGCTTCTTGTCCGCGCCCTTGGTCGCGAACTTGACGTGACCGTCGACCAGCGCGAACAGGGTGTGATCCTTGCCCATGCCGACGTTCTCGCCAGCGTGCATGCGCGTACCGCGCTGACGCACGATGATGCCGCCAGCGTTGATCGCCTGGCCGCCGTACACTTTCACGCCGAGACGTTTCGACTCGGAGTCGCGGCCGTTCCGGGAAGAGCCGCCTGCCTTTTTGTGTGCCATCTGATTGCTCCTTTACCGAGGCGCTTACGCGTTGATCGCGTCGATGCGCAGCTCAGTGTAGTTCTGGCGGTGGCCGCCGTGCTTTTGGTAGTGCTTCCGGCGACGCATCTTGAAGATGGTGACCTTGGCATGACGACCGTGCGACACAACGGTGGCCTTGACGGAAGCCCCACTGACCAGCGGCGTACCGAACTTAATCGATTCGCCTTCGCCCACTGCGAGAACCTGGTCGAGCGTGATTTCAGCGTCAATGTCAGCCGGTATCTGTTCTACTTTGAGTTTTTCGCCAACGGCAACCTTGTACTGCTTGCCGCCGGTTTTTATGACCGCGTACATTGAGAACCTCACTCTGGATCCAAATTTTCCGCACACCACGCGCGGAAAACACGTGATTATACATGGGGTTAGCACCCAAGTCAAAGCCGATCCGCAATTGCCGCGCGCAGGCCCTTGCCGGACGGCCAAAAATCACGGTGCACGCGCGTCCGACAGACCGGGATATCGCGGATTGGACTTATAATCCGCCGTATCACCCATTTCGATCATCATGTCGTCGTCCACCGCCTCCCCCACCCTCAGCGCCGCCCACCTGCTCGCCCCGATCACAAGCGACATGGAGCAGGTGAATCGCGTTATCCGGCAAAGCCTCGCGTCCGACGTGCTGCTGATCAACCAGATCGCCGAGTACATCATCGGCGCGGGCGGCAAGCGGCTGCGTCCGGCCCTGCTGCTGCTCGTCGCCGGCGCGCTCGGCGAGACGTCGCACCAGCGGCACGTGCTGGCCGCCGTCGTCGAGTTCATCCACACGGCCACGCTGCTGCATGACGACGTCGTCGACGAATCCGAACTGCGGCGCGGCCGCCAGACGGCCAACGCGCTGTTCGGCAACGCGGCGAGCGTGCTGGTAGGCGACTACCTGTATTCGCGCTCGTTCGAGATGATGGTCGGCGTCGGCAAGATGCGCGTGATGGAAATCCTGTCGGAAGCGACGACGATCATTTCCGAAGGCGAAGTGCTGCAACTGCTGAACATGCACGATGCGGACGTCGACGAGACGCGCTACATGCAGGTGATCCGCTACAAGACGGCGAAGCTGTTCGAAGCATCGGCCCGCCTCGGCGCGGTGCTCGCGGGCGCCGATGCGCCGACCGAAGCCGCCGCGGCCGAATATGGCCGCCGGATCGGCACCGCGTTCCAGATCATGGACGACTGGCTCGACTACGCGGGCACGGCCGAAGCGATGGGCAAGAACGCCGGCGACGATCTGCGCGAAGGCAAGCCGACGCTGCCGCTCATCTATCTGATCGAACGCGGCACGCCCGAACAGTCGGCGCTCGCACGCGAGGCGATCGAACAGGGCGGCACCGATCGCTTCGACACGATTTTCGATGCGATCACGCGTTCGGGCGCGCTCGACCATACGCTCGAATGCGCGCGTCAGGAAGCACAGGCCGCTGCAGCCGCGATCACCGCGTTCCCGGATTCGATCTACAAGGAAAGCCTGCTCGGGTTGTGCTCGTACTCGACGTCGCGGCAGTCGTAAGCGCGAGGAAAGCGCGAAGCGATACCCGGTCTGGAAAAATTTCTTCGCCAAGGTATTCCCTTTTCGCAAAAACGTCGCTATAGTTATGTTCTTGCTCGACGACGCAGCGGTCTTGAAGAAGACGGCGAAGTCGGAAGAGTCCAAATCGGGGTGTAGCTTAGCCTGGTAGAGCGCTACGTTCGGGACGTAGAGGCCGGAGGTTCGAATCCTCTCACCCCGACCAGATTTAAAAAAACCGTGCACCGCGTGCACGGTTTTTTTTTGCCTGCTTTTCGCATGATCGCGCGGGCCCGCGCGCCGCGCACGACACATCACGGCCGCCGGCCTCTGCTATATTCCCTCCATCCCTGTCCTTCACTGCCCTTTCTGACGCGTGGACCAAATTCCCTTATGGGCGCAAATCGGCGCCGTCTTCCTGCTTCTCCTCTGCTCCAGCTTCTTTTCCATTTCCGAGACCGCGATGATGGCGCTCAACCGTCATCGGCTGAAGCATCTCGCCGGCCAGGGCGTGCTCGGCGCGAAAACCACGCAGGGTCTGCTCACGCGCACCGACCTGCTGCTCAGCGTGATCCTGATCGGCAACAACCTGTTCAACACGATCATCCCGGTCCTGACGACGTCGCTCGCGCTGCACACGTTCGGCCGTAACAACCTCGCGCTGTCGATCGCGACCGGCATCGTCGCGTTCCTGATCATCGTGTTCGCGGAAATAGCGCCGAAGATCGTCGGCGCGACCTTTCCCGAGCGCATCGCGCTGCCCGCAAGTCTCGTGATCGCGCCGCTGATGCGCGTGTTCAAGCCCATCGTCTGGTTCGTCAACGCGCTCGCGAATGGCGTGCTCTGGGTGCTGCGCATCAATACGAAGAAGGGCCGCGACCAGCGGATGTCGGCCGACGAATTGCGCGCGATCGTGCTCGAGTCGAGCAGCTTCATGCCGACCAAGCACCGCAGCATCCTGCTCAACCTGTTCGACCTCGAGAACATCACGGTCGACGACGTGATGGTGCCGCGCCGCCAGATCGAGTCGCTCAACTTCTACGCGCCGCTCGACGACATCCTGCATCAACTCGAAACCTGCTATCACAACCGCCTGGTCGTCTATGAAGGCGACATCGACAAGGTGCTCGGCGTGCTGCATGTGCGCAAGACGCTCACCGCGCTGCACAACCAGGATTTCGACCGCGAAACGTTGCGCACGCTGCTCGCCGAGCCGTACTACGTGCCGTCGGGCACGCCCGTCGTCCAGCAGCTGCAGTATTTCCAGGAAAGCCGGCAGCGCACCGCGCTCGTCGTCAACGAGTACGGCGAACTCGAGGGGCTCGTCACGCCCGAGGACATCATCGAGGAACTGATCGGCGAATTCACGACGTCGATGCCGCGCGGCGAACGCGCGGGCGGCTGGGATGAAAACGGCGAATGCATCGTCGCGGCCAGGATGCCGCTGCGTGAACTGAACCGCTGGCTGCACCTGCAGTTGCCGACGGACGGGCCGAAGACGCTGAACGGCCTGATCCTCGAGATCCTCGAGGAAATTCCCGACGGCGACGTATGCCTGAAAATCCGCGACGTGATGCTCGAAGTCATGCGCAGCGACGACCAGGCCGTGCGCACCGTCAAGCTCTTCAAGCCGCGCAGCACGCGCGCACGCGCCGCCGCGCGCTAGCCGAACGGCCGACTGTCGGCGCCGCTCGCGATACGCGACCATTTACCGGTCACGATCAACAGGCGGCCGAGCGCCGGCTCACATGCACTTCCCACCTCCCGGGGCGCCGCTGCGCACGCAGCGGCCAGTTGCCTCCACCGACGCATCGCCCGCCGACCCGCCCCATTCGCTCGATGCGGCGCAACTCGACGACTCGCCCGCCGTACGGCTGCTGACCGACACGCTTCACGCCGCCCGCGTGCGCGACGCGTCCGACATCCACGTCGAACCATTCGAAGCAGGCTGGCGCATTCGCCTGCGCATCGACGGCGTCCTGCATGAACACGCGCGACCGCCCGTCCATCTGCGCGACGCGCTCGTGACGCGCATCAAGGTGCTCGCACGCATGGACATCGCCGAGCGCCGGCTTCCGCAGGACGGCCGGCTGCGCATCACGGTCGACGGAGGCCTGCGAGGCGATTACCGGGTCAGTTCGCTGCCCACGCTGTTCGGCGAGAAACTCGTGTTGCGCCGCCTCGAAACGCTGCCGCCCGACCTCACGCTCGCGCGCCTCGGCTTCGACGCGCGGCAGGCCGCGGCAATGGAGGCCGCGATACGCGCGCCGCACGGTCTCGTGCTCGTCACCGGTCCGACCGGCAGCGGCAAGACGCTGTCGCTCTACTGCGCACTGCAGATGCTCGATCGCGACGCGCACAACGTCTGCACGGTCGAGGATCCGGCCGAGATTCAGCTCGACGGCATCAATCAGGTCGGCGTGGCGGAGAAAGCCGGGCTGACCTTCGCCACGGCGCTGCGCGCGCTGCTGCGGCAGGATCCGGACGTCATCATGGTCGGTGAGATTCGCGATGCGGAGACGGCCGACGTTGCGATCAAGGCCGCGCAGACCGGGCACCTCGTGTTGTCGACGCTGCATACGAACGACGCGCCGGCCGCCGTCGCGCGACTGCTCGATATCGGCGTCGCGCCGTACAACCTGGCCGCCGCGTTGCGCCTCGTCACCGCGCAACGGCTCGTGCGGCGTCTATGCGTGAGTTGCCGCACGCGTTCGGACGCGCCGGCGCACGCGCTGCGCGATGCGGGCTGCGATTCGGCGGCCCTGGCATCCGGATGGCGCCCGTTCGTCGCACGCGGCTGTGCCGCCTGCCACGGTATCGGTTATCGAGGCCGGATCGGCTTGCATCAGACGATGCCGGTTTCGCCGGAGATGGCCGAACGCATCGTCGCGCGTGCAAGCGTCGGTGCGCTCACGCAGTGCGCGGCGGCCGAAGGCGTGCGCAGTCTGCGTGACGCGGCCCTCGTGCACGTTCGCGACGGCACGACGAGCGTCGCGGAAGCGCTGGCCGCGACGCCCGACGCATGATCGCAATGCATGCACCGCCTCCCGAAACCCGCTTCGCGTGGCGCGGCCGTCGTCGCGACGGCACGCCGTGCCGCGGGAACGTCATCGCATTCGATGCAGCCGCCGCACGTGCAGCGCTCGCGCGCGACGGCGTCGCGGTGCTATCGCTCGACATCCGCGGCACCGCCCGGCCACCGGCGGCCGGCGCACGCGAGGTCACGCGCTTCACGCGTCAGCTCGCGAGCCTGCTGCAAGCCGGACTGCCGCTCGCACCGTCGCTCGAGATGCTTGCCCGCACCCGTACGCGCGACGGGCTCCCGCGCATCGCCGCAGGTCTCGCACGCGAGATCGTCGGCGGGCAGCGCTTCGCCGCCGCGCTGGCACGCTATCCGTCCCAGTTCGGCACGCTGTATCGCCAGTTGATCGAGGTGGGCGAAGCATCGGGTGCGCTCGGCACCGTGCTGACCCGCGTCGCGGAGCACCGCGAACGCGCCGACGCGCAATGGCGCAAGCTGTGTGCCGCGCTCGCCTACCCGGTCGCCGTCATCGTGTTCGCGCTGGCGATCTCGGCCGCCCTGATGGTGTGGGTCGTGCCAACGTTCCGGCAGATCTTCGACGGCTTCGGCGCGGCACTGCCGGCGCCGACCCGCGCCCTGCTCGCCCTTTCCTCCGCAACGTCCGCTTGGGGCGGCACGTTCGTCGCCGGCGCCGCGGTGGCGGGGCTCGCCGCACGCCATGCGCTGCGGCGCTCGCCGTCGCTGCGCTACACGGCCGCGCGGCACGTGCTGAATGCGCCGTTGGTCGGCAGCGCGCTCACGCGGTTCGCGGCCGCGCGCTGGTGCCGCTCGCTTGCCACGCTGCTCGGTGCCGGCGTACCGCTCGCCGATGCATTCGCCACGCTCGAACGCACGGCCGGCCACCCGGTGTTCGAGCAGGCCACCGCGCAAATCGCGGCGCGTGTGCTGCGCGGCGCGCGTCTTGCCGATGCGATGCACGCGGCGGGCTGCTTCCCGGACGACGTCGTGCAGCCGATCGCCGTCGCCGAGGAAACCGGCGCACTCGACACGATGCTCGCCGACATCGCCGCGCTCTGCGAGCGTCAGCTCGACGCGCGTCTCGATGCCCTCGCCGCGCTCGGCGAGCCGCTGATCGTGATCGTGCTGGGTGCCCTCGTCGGCGGCCTCGTGATCGCGATGTATCTGCCCATCCTTCAGCTGGGCAACGTGGTGTAGCATCGCAACCGATTCTGTCGCCTTTCACGCCCGAACCCGAGCCCATGACGCCCGTGCCCTTGACCACCGTTTTCGATTCGCCCGACACCACGTTGCTCGCGCTGGCGATGCTGCCGCCCGCGCTGCAGTATGCATTCGCCATCGTGCTCGGGCTGTGCGTCGGCAGCTTCGTGAACGTCGTCATGCACCGGATCCCCGTGATGATGCAGCGCGCATGGCAGGCCGAAATCGCCGAAGCGACCGGCAGCGCGAGCGCCCCGCCGGACGACGGCTATCCGCCGCACTACGATCTGTGGCGCCCGCGCAGCGCATGTCCGCACTGCGGCCACGTACTGCGCGCGTGGGAAAACATCCCGCTCGTCAGCTATCTGATGCTGCGCGGACGCTGCCGCCAGTGCGGCCATGCCATCGGCGTGCGCTATCCGCTCGTCGAACTCGCGGGCGCGCTGCTCGCCGCCGGGTCGCTCGCCGCGTTCGGCCCCACCGCCGCCGCACTCGCCGCGTTCGGGCTCTGCGCCGCGCTGCTGGCGATGAGCGCTATCGACATCCGGACCGGTTACCTTCCCGATTCGATGACGCTGCCGCTGCTGTGGGCAGGGCTCGCACTGAACCTCGGCGGCACGTTCACGTCGCTGCGTTCGGCCGTGGTCGGCGCGATGGCCGGCTACCTGTTCCTGTGGTCGATCTACTGGCTGTTCAAATGGCTGCGCGGCATCGAGGGCATCGGCTTCGGCGACCTGAAGCTGCTCGCCGCGCTCGGCGCATGGATGGGCTGGGCCGCGCTGCCGCAGGTCGTGCTGTTCGCCGCGGTGACGGGCGCGATCGTCGGGCTCGTCGCGACCTGGCGCGGGCGCATGCGCTTCGAGGAGCCGATTCCGTTCGGCCCGTTCCTCGCGGCAGGCGGCGTCGCGACGCTGTTTTTCGGCACCCCTTTCTATTTGGCGCTCGGCGGCTGACATGACGCACCGGCCCCGTTCGCCTGGTTCGCTGCGTCGCGGGGAGGAGGCTCGTTTCCTCGTGGCGGCCCGGCGGAGGCTCACATGTTTGCAATAGGACTCACCGGCGGCATCGGCAGCGGCAAGACGACCGTCGCCGACATGTTCGCCGCACGCGGTGCATCGCTCGTCGATACCGACCTGATTGCGCACCGCATCACCGCACCAGCCGGTCTCGCGATGCCGGCGATCGAACACGCATTCGGGCCGGACTTCGTCGCGGCCGACGGCTCGCTCGATCGCGCGAAGATGCGCGCACTGATTTTCAGCGACGACGACGCACGCCGGCGCCTCGAAGCAATCACGCATCCGCTGATCCGCGCGGAGACCGATCGCGAGGCCCGTGAAGCGCAGGGCCCGTACGTGATCTTCGTCGTACCGCTGCTCGTGGAGTCAGGTAACTGGAAGGCACGCAGCGATCGTGTGCTGGTCGTCGACTGTCCGGTCGAAACGCAAATCGCACGTGTGATGCGGCGCAATGGTTTCACGCGGGAACAGGTCGAAACGATCATCGCAAGACAGGCGACGCGTGAAGCGCGTCTCGCCGCGGCCGACGACGTGATCGTCAACGATGCGACGGCGCCCGATATGCTGGCCGCGCAGGTCGATGCACTGCACCAACGCTATCTCGCATTCGCGGCCGCCGCGCACTGACCGTCGCCGCGATCGTGATGGTGTACGAAATTGGCGCGTTGCTAGGGTAGACAGTGCGCATTAGAATGTCCTGCATTGTTTCAATTCCTACCCCGAGAGGCGAGCGCGCTTGATTCTTTACGAGTATCCGTTCAACGAGCGAATTCGCACGCTGTTGCGCCTCGAAGATTTGTTCGAGCGCTTCGCGTTCTTTTTGGCTCAGGAGGACCCGCGTGAACATCACGTCGCGCTGACGACGCTGTTCGAAATCGCCGAGGTCACGGGCCGCGCGGACCTGAAATCGGATCTGATGAAGGAGCTCGAACGTCAACGCCAGACGCTCGCTCCCTTTCGCGGCAATCCGGGCATCGAACAGAATGCGCTCGAAGCCGTGCTCGGTGAAATCGAGCAGACGCTCGCCAATCTTGCGCAGATGCAAGGCAAGACCGGGCAGCACCTCGTCGACAACGAGTGGCTCGCCAGCATCCGCAGCCGCGCGGTGATTCCCGGCGGCACGTGCAAGTTCGACCTGCCGTCGTACTACGCGTGGCAGCAATGGCCCGCGGAACAGCGGCGCCAGGACATCGCGAAATGGATCATGCCGCTGCTGCCGCTGCGCGACGCGGCGGCAATCGTGCTGCGGCTCGCTCGCGAATCGGGTCAGGCGTCGAAGGTGATGGCGATGCAGGGCAGCTACCAGCAGATGCTGTCCGGGCGCACCTACCAGCTGATGCAGGTGCGGGTCCCGCCGGAACTGCGCGTGATTCCCGAAGCGAGCGCCAACAAATACATGCTGTGGGTACGGTTCACCATGCAGGACGGCGACGTGCGGCCGCGCGCGGTGGACATCGACGTGCCATTCCATCTGACACTCTGCAATCTGTAACGGCCCTGCGCCGGTTCGACGCTTTCGTATGACTACCGTGGTGAAATGTCCTTCGTGCGGCGCAGAAGTGCGCTGGACGCCTGAAAACAAGTTCCGCCCGTTCTGTTCGGCCCGCTGCAAGCAGCTCGACCTCGGCGCATGGGCCGCGGAAAAGTACCGGATCGGCGGGTCCTCCGACGAAGGTCCGTCGTCCGGGGAAGACGGCACCGACGACCGCCGCGACAGCTGAGCGGCGCGCGGTACCTCCGCAGGCGGATGCGGCCCGCTTTTCAGGCGAGCGGCCGCGGCGTCATTGCGACGCCGCTTCCTTCTCGAGCAATTCCAGCACCGGCAGCGCCGCCGGCAACAGCGGCGCGACGTCGACCGGCAGTTGCTGCCACACGAACGCCTGGCCTTCCTTGCTGTGCGGCTCGCCCGTCCAGCCCGTCACCTTGCAGAAATAGAGCCGCACGTACGCGTGCGGATAATCGTGCTCGAGCGTATGCCAGCGGTGGCTGGCGGTGACGACGATGCCGAGTTCCTCGTGCAGCTCGCGCGCCAGTGCGTCCTCGACGCTCTCGCCGGCTTCCAGCTTGCCGCCCGGGAACTCCCAGTAGCCTTCGTACGGCTTGCCCTGCAGCCGCTGCGCAAGCAGGTAACGGCAGCCGCGGACCGGACTGCCGGGCTGCACCATCACGCCGACCGCGACTTCCGTCACCTTGCGGCCATCAGGCGCGCGCACGGCGCCCACTGCGGAATCCGTGCTCATGCCTGCTCCTTTCGACCCGACCAATCGCGCGCGAACTGCCACGCGACCCGCCCCGAGCGCGAACCGCGCTCGAGCGCCCAGACGAGCGCGTCGCCGCGCGCCGTTTCGATCTCGCCGTCCGCGCAGCCGAAATGGCGCAGCCAGTGCGCGACGATGTCGAGATAGTCGTCCTGCTTGAACGGGTAGAAGCTGACCCACAGGCCGAAGCGCTCCGACAGCGAAATCTTTTCCTCGACGACTTCACCAGGGTGGATCTCGCCGTCCGGCAGATGCTTGTACGACTCGTTGTCGCTCATGTACTCGGGCAGCAGATGGCGGCGGTTCGACGTCGCGTAGATCAGCACGTTGTCGGACTGCGCGGCGACCGAGCCGTCGAGCGCGACCTTCAGCGCCTTGTAGCCCGATTCGCCTTCCTCGAACGACAGATCGTCGCAGAACACGATGAACCGCTCCGGACGCTGCGCGATCAGATCGACGATATCGCCGAGATCGTGCAGGTCGTCCTTGTCGACTTCGATCAGGCGCAGCCCGTCCTTCGCATAGGCATTCAGGCACGCCTTGATCAGCGACGACTTGCCGGTGCCGCGCGCACCGGTCAGCAGCACGTTGTTCGCCGGCTTGCACTGCACGAACTGTCGCGTGTTCTGTTCGATCAGCCCTTTCTGCCGATCGATGTTGTGCAGATCGTCGAGCGTGATCGACGACGCGGCCGGCACCGGCTGCAGATAGCCGCGCCCCTGGCGCTTGCGCCAGCGAAACGCGGTGGCGGCATTCCAGTCGACAGCCGCCGGTACGGGCGGCAGCATCCCCTCGAGACGGCCGAGCAGCGCTTCGGCACGCGTCAGAAACTGTTCGAGCTTGTCCATGTCGTCCAAGCGCTCCCGATCAGGAGCGGTAATCCGCGTTGATGCTCACGTAATCGTGCGACAGGTCGCACGTCCAGACGGTAGCCTGCGCGTCGCCGCGGCCGAGCAGCACGCGGATCGTGATTTCGCTCTGCTTCATCACGCGCTGGCCGTCCTCTTCCTGGTAGGCCGGGTTGCGGCCACCGGCCTTCGCGACGAGCACGTCGTCGAGATAGAGATCGATCTTGCCGACGTCGAGATCCGTGACGCCCGCATAGCCGATCGCCGCGAGAATCCGGCCCAGGTTGGGGTCGGATGCGTAGAAGGCCGTCTTCACCAGCGGCGAATGACCGATCGCGTAGGCGATCTGGCGGCACTCGGCGACGCTCTGGCCGCCTTCGACCTGCACCGTCATGAATTTCGTCGCGCCTTCGCCGTCGCGCACGATCAGTTGCGACAGCACCTGGGCGACCTGCGTGACCGCTTCGCGCAGCGCCGCATAGGCCGGCGAGTCGGTCGACGTGATCGCGGGCAGCGTGCTCTTGCCCGACGCGATCAGGATGAACGAGTCGTTGGTCGACGTGTCGCCGTCGATCGTGATGCAGTTGAACGAGCGATCGGCCACTTCCTTCACGAGCGTGTCGAGCACCGGCTGCGCGACGTTCGCGTCGAACGCCAGGAAGCCGAGCATCGTCGCCATGTTCGGCTTGATCATGCCCGCGCCCTTGCTGATGCCCGTCAGCGTGACCGTGTGACCGTCGATCGTCACCTGGCGCGACGTGGCCTTCGGCAGCGTGTCGGTCGTCATGATCGTCTGCGCGGCGTCGTACCAGTTCGCGGCCTTGCGGTTCGCGAGCGCGGCCGGCAGCCCTGCCTTCAGGCGGTCGATCGGCAGCGGCTCGAGAATCACGCCGGTCGAGAACGGCAGCACCTGGGCGGCGTCGATGCCCGCGAGACGCGCGAGTTCCGCGCAGGTTTCGCGCGTGTGCGCGAGGCCCGGCTCGCCGGTGCCCGCATTCGCATTGCCCGTATTCACGACGAGCGCACGGATGCCCGCGCCGCCCGCACGCACGTTGGCCAGATGCTCGCGGCACACGATCACCGGTGCGGCGCAGAAGCGGTTCTCGGTGAATACGCCGGCGACCGTCGCCCCTTCCTCGACGGAGACGACCAGCACGTCCTTGCGATTCGGCTTGCGGATGTTCGCTTCCGCCCAGCCGAGCGTGACGCCGGCGACGGGATGCAGTTGGGCGGGATCGATCGACGGAAAATTGACAGCCATGGGGCACACCTGCCGGATGGAAAATGCCGGCACGCGCCGGCATTGATTGGAAGAACCGACGGCCGCACGAGCGGGCCGCCGCAACTCACTTCACTGACTCGAAGCTGCGGATGAAGCGGCACGCCGATGCGCGCCGCCGCCGATCATGACAACTTCCCGTGACATTGCTTGTACTTCTTGCCGCTGCCGCACGGGCACGGGTCGTTGCGACCGACCTTCGGCATCTCGCCGCCGGGGCCGCTGTGGGTCATCGCGCTGCCGACCATGTCGGCCGTCGCGGTGGCCGCCGTGGCGGCCGCGACGTTCGCCACCGGCGCGCCGGATTCCGCGTAGTCGGCGTGCTGATACTCGACGTTCTCGAGATGACCGCTGCGCTCCTCGATCTGCTCGGCGGCTTCCTCGAGCTGCTCGGGCGACTGGATCTGCACGTTCATCACGATGCGCGTGACTTCCTGCTTGATCGCATCGAGCATCGCGGCGAACAGCTCGAACGCTTCACGCTTGTACTCCTGCTTCGGGTTCTTCTGCGCATAGCCGCGCAGGTGGATGCCCTGGCGCAGGTGGTCGAGCGCAGCGAGGTGCTCGCGCCAGAGGCGATCGACCGTCTGCAGCATCACCGAACGCTCGAACGCGCTGAACGATTCGCGGCCGACCATCGCGACCTTCGCCTCGTACTGCTCGTCGGCGGCGGTCGTCACGGCGTCGAGAATCTCCTCGGCCGTGATCGACGACGACTCGTTCACCATTTCCTGGATTGCCAGGTCGAGCTGCCAGTCGTTGCGCAGCGCTTCCTCGAGCTCGGGCACGTCCCACTGTTCCTCGATGCTGCCTTCCGGCACGAACTGGCGGACGACTTCGGTGATCACGCCGTGACGCATCGCCGAGATCGTCTCGGTGATGTCATGGGCTTCGAGCAGTTCGTTGCGCTGCTGGTAGATCACCTTGCGCTGGTCGTTCGACACGTCGTCGTATTCGAGCAGCTGCTTGCGGATGTCGAAGTTGCGTGCTTCGACCTTGCGCTGCGCGGATTCGATCGAACGCGTGACGATGCCGGCCTCGATCGCCTCGCCTTCGGGCATCTTCAGGCGATCCATGATCGAACGCACGCGGTCTCCCGCGAAGATGCGCAGCAGCGGATCGTCCAGCGACAGATAGAAGCGCGACGAACCCGGGTCGCCCTGGCGGCCCGCACGGCCGCGCAGCTGATTGTCGATCCGGCGCGATTCGTGGCGCTCGGTGCCGATGATGTGCAGGCCGCCCGCGGCCTTCACCTGCTCGTGCAGCGTCTCCCACTCGTCGTGCAGCTGCTTGATGCGGCGCGCCTTTTCGTCGGCCGGGATCGCTTCGTCGGCTTCGATGAACGCCGCCTGCTTCTCGGCGTTGCCGCCGAGCACGATGTCGGTACCGCGGCCGGCCATGTTGGTCGCGATCGTGATGCGTTTCGGACGGCCGGCTTCCGCGACGATCGCGGCTTCACGCTCGTGCTGCTTCGCGTTCAGCACTTCGTGCGGCAGCCCGGCCTGCTTCAGCAGGTGCGACAGCAGTTCCGAGTTCTCGATCGACGTCGTGCCGACCAGCACCGGCTGACCGCGCTCGTAGCACTCGCGAATGTCGCGGATCACCGCGTCGTAGCGCTCCTTGGCGGTCTTGTAGATCTGGTCCTGCTTGTCGATCCGCTTCGGCGGGCGGTTGGTCGGGATCACGACCGTCTCGAGGCCGTAGATCTCGTTGAATTCGTACGCTTCGGTGTCCGCCGTACCCGTCATGCCCGCGAGCTTCGCGTACATCCGGAAGTAGTTCTGGAACGTGATCGAGGCGAGCGTCTGGTTCTCGCTCTGGATCTTCACGTGTTCCTTCGCCTCGACCGCCTGGTGCAGGCCGTCGGACCAGCGGCGGCCCGCCATCAGGCGGCCCGTGAATTCGTCGACGATCACCACTTCGCCGTTCTGCACGACGTAGTGCTGATCCTTGTAGAACAGCGTGTGCGCGCGCAGCGCCGCGTACACGTGGTGCATCAGCGTGATGTTCTGCGGCGCGTACAGGCTCTCGCCCTCACCGATCAGGCCCCACTCGGAGAGCAGCCGCTCGGCCTTCTCGTGGCCCGATTCCGTCAGGAACACCTGGCGCGATTTTTCGTCCAGCGTGTAGTCGCCCGGCTTCTCGACGCCGGTGCCGTCGGCCTTCTCCTCGCCGATCTGGCGCTCGAGCAGCGGCGGCAGCGCGTTCATCCGCACGTACAGTTCGGTGTGATCTTCCGCCTGGCCCGAGATGATCAGCGGCGTACGCGCCTCGTCGATCAGGATCGAATCCACTTCGTCGACGACCGCGAAGTTCAGTGCCCGCTGCACGCGCGCTTCGGTCTCGTAGACCATGTTGTCGCGCAGGTAGTCGAAGCCGAACTCGTTGTTCGTACCGTAGGTGATGTCCGACGCGTAGGCCTGCTGCTTCTGATCGTGCTCCATGCCGGACAGGTTGATGCCGACCGACAGACCGAGGAAGTTGTAGAGACGCGCCATCCATTCGGCGTCGCGCTGTGCGAGGTAGTCGTTGACCGTCACGACGTGCACGCCGCGGCCAGCGAGCGCATTCAGGTACACGGGCAGCGTCGCGACGAGCGTCTTGCCCTCGCCGGTGCGCATTTCCGCGATCTTGCCGTAGTGGAGCACCATGCCGCCGATCAACTGCACGTCGAAGTGGCGCATCTTCAGCACGCGGCGGCTCGCCTCCCGGCAGACCGCGAACGCCTCGGGCAGCAGCTTGTCGAGCGACTCCCCGGCCGCGACCCGCTGACGGAACTCATCCGTCTTGCCGCGCAACTGGTCGTCCGTCAGCTGCTCGATCTGCGTTTCGAGCGCATTGATCGTCGCGACGGTCTTTTGATATTGCTTGACGAGCCGCTGGTTGCGGCTGCCAAAGATTTTTTGGAGAAAACCGGTTGTCATCGGATCGGATCCTGCGTCGTAGCACCGGCCGCCCGGCGCGTGTTGCGCGCCCCGACGCCCGAGCCTCGGCGGCTTAGCGAATTAGTGGAATCAAACGAGGAATTTTAGCACGCGGGGACGCATGCGCCCGTGTGCCGCCTGGACCCGCGCCGCGCGCCCAGCCCGCGCGGGCCACCCGGCGCACGGCCCGAAAGCCGCCCGCGCGCGGGCCGGCGCGGGTACAATCGGCGTCAACGTCCGCGCACGTGCGCGCCCGAACAATGCCTCGATGAACCGATTTTCCAAGCGTTTCGGCCCGCTCTCCGCGTATCGCCCGCAACCCGTGTCCGAAGTGCTCAACCGCACCGACGCGTTCGCCGCGCTGCGCGCCGGCGTCGAACAGGTCGCATCGCTGCAGCGCGACCTCACCGTGCTCCTGCCCGACTATCTTGCGAATCATGTCGAACCGGGCTCGATCAAGGACGGCACCCTGACCCTCTTTGCCGCGCACAATGCGCTCGCTGCCCGGCTGCGGCAGGTCGAGCCGCGGCTGCTCGCCGAGCTGCAGAAGCGCGGCTGGCCGGTTTCGGCACTGCGCGTGCGCGTGCGGCCAAAGGACGCGCCGGAACCGCCGCACGTGAAGCAGGCGCGCATGACGACCGTCGGCGCCGCCGCGTTGCGCGAACTCGCCGATCACCTCGAGCCGTCGCCGCTGCAAGCCGCGCTCGCGCGGATGGCCGCGCGGCACGGCGCGAAGTCGTCGCGCTGAGCGCGCCGCCGATTCCGGCCACCCAACAAAAAAGCGACCCGAAGGTCGCTTTTTTATTCGCTCGTGACGAACGCCACGAACGCCGATCAGGCGAAGGCTGTCTGCGCGTCGAACGCAAACCCTTTCGGCGCAGCTTGCGGATCGTCGAACGTGACGATCTCGTACGCGTCTTCGTGGGCGAGCAGCTCGCGCAGCAGCGCGTTGTTCAGCCCGTGACCCGACTTGTATGCCGTGTAAGACGCCAGCAGCGGATGGCCGACCACGTACAGGTCGCCGATCGCGTCGAGCATCTTGTGCTTCACGAACTCGTCGTCGTAGCGCAGCCCGTCGTTGTTCAGGATCCGGTATTCGTCGAGCACGATCGCGTTGTCCATGCTGCCGCCGCGTGCGAGACCCAGCTCGCGCATCATTTCGACTTCGTGGGCAAAACCGAACGTGCGTGCGCGCGCGATTTCGCGCACGTACGACGTGTTCGCGAAGTCGACCTCGAGTTCCTGGCCGGTCTTGTCGACCGCCGGATGACGGAAGTCGATCGTGAACTTCAGCTTGAAACCGAAATACGGCTCGAGACGCGCAAACTTGTCGCCGTCACGGATTTCGACCGGCTTCGTCACCTTGATGAAGCGCTTCGGCGCGTTCTGCTCCTCGATGCCCGCGGACTGGATCAGGAACACGAAGGACGCGGCGCTGCCGTCCATGATCGGGATTTCCTCGGCCGTCACGTCGACATAGAGGTTGTCGATGCCGAGGCCGGCGCATGCCGACATCAGGTGCTCGACGGTCGACACGCGCGCGCCATCCTTCTGCAGCACCGACGCGAGCCGCGTGTCGCCGATCGACATCGCGGATGCCGGGATGTCGACAGGCGTGGGCAGGTCGACGCGCGAGAAAACGATCCCCGTGCCCGGCGCGGCCGGGCGGAGCGTCAGTTCGACCTTGCGGCCCGAGTGCAGACCGATACCCACGGTCTTCACGATCGATTTGATGGTGCGCTGCTTCAGCATGGTCTTCTTCAACTTGATTGAGAATCTCAATCAGGAGTTATATTCGATAGGTGGGATTATAGCGTAATTCCCTATTCAACGCTGTTTGAAACTGCGTATCAATCTGTTTCGACTGTTTACCCGCGTCGATACGGGACGGGCCGATGCCCGGAACGGAGGCGTTTCCGGTCATCGGCCCGTGTTACAACTGCCCCGACGGCGTTGAGCAGCGTTGCCGGCAGGCAACGGCGCACCGCACGATCAGGACGTCAACGTCGCGAGAACACTCGCCGCATCGCTTACTTCGAACTTGCCCGGCGCTTCGACGGCCAGCGTCTTGACCACACCGTCGTCGACCACCATCGCGTAGCGCAGGGAACGGATTCCCATGCCACGCGCGGACAAATCCTGCGTGAGCCCCAGCGCATGAGTGAAAGCAGCGCTGCCGTCCGCCATCATGCGCACCTTGCCCGCGGTGTGCAGATCACGTCCCCATGCGCCCATCACGAATGCGTCGTTGACGGACACGCACCAGAGCTCGTCGATGCCCGCCGAGCGCAATTGCTCGGCGTGCTCGACATAGCCCGGCACATGCTGCGCCGAACAGGTCGGCGTGAAAGCACCCGGCAATCCGAAGATCACCACCCGCTTTCCCGCCACCTGGTCGCGCACGCTGAAGGCGTTCGGCCCCAGCGTGCAGCCTGCGCGCGCGTCGTCGATGAACTCGAACAATTGCGCGTCGGGCAGCGCGTCGCCCACTTGAATCATGGCTGGTCCCTCATAGCGATACGGTTTTTCAGCGTATTGCGGACAGCACGTCCCATCCCGCTCCGCTCATGCGAAGAGGGCACGTTTCCCGGCCCGGCGTCGCATCCGACGCGGCCTGTCGTGGTCCGTGGCATCCGTCACGCCGGCGTTACCGCGGCAATCTCAGCGATTGCGCCGCGGCTTCGCCTGTGTGCGTCGTCAGTCAGCCTGCTTGCGCAGGAAAGCCGGGATGTCGTACGTATCGACACCCTTCTCCTGCAGCGCCTGCACGTGCGATGCCGCGGTTTCGCGCGAGTTGCGCCACACCGCCGGCGTATCGAGCGCGCCGTAGTCGGCCGTGCTGACGTGGTGCGGCTGCGCGTAACCGTGCGAGACCGCGCTGACCGGCTGGTTGTCGGTACCCGTGCGCAGCAGCGTCATCGGAGCCGATTGCTGCTTCTTCGCCGCCCGGCCCAGACCCGTCGCCACGACCGTCACGCGCAGTGCATCGCCCATCGCGTCGTCGTACACCGCACCGAAGATCACCGTCGCATCTTCCGCCGCGTAGCTCTTGATCGTGTTCATCACTTCGCGCGTTTCCGACAGGCGCAGCGAACGGCTCGACGTGATGTTGACCAGCACGCCGCGCGCGCCCGACAGATCGACGCCTTCGAGCAGCGGGCTCGCCACGGCCTGTTCCGCCGCGAGGCGTGCGCGATCGACGCCGGCGACCGTCGCCGTGCCCATCATCGCCTTGCCCTGCTCGCCCATCACCGTCTTCACGTCTTCGAAGTCGACGTTCACGAGACCATCGACATTGATGATTTCGGCAATGCCCGCGACCGCGTTGTTCAACACGTCGTCCGCGCACTGGAAGCACTTGTCCATCTCGGCGTCATCGCCCATCACGTCGAACAGCTTGTCGTTCAGGACGACGATCAGCGAGTCGACGTGATCCTCCAGTTGCTGCGAGCCTGCTTCCGCGACGCGCATGCGCTTGCCGCCTTCGAATTCGAACGGCTTGCTGACGACGCCAACCGTCAGGATGCCCATCTCCTTCGCGATCTGCGCGACCACCGGCGCCGCGCCCGTGCCCGTGCCGCCGCCCATGCCGGCGGTGATGAACACCATGTGCGCACCGCGCAGTGCATCGGCGATGCGCTCACGCGCTTCTTCCGCCGCGGCACGGCCCATTTCCGGCTTCGCACCGGCGCCGAGGCCCGTGTTGCCCAGTTGGATCACCGACGATGCGCGCGAACGCGACAGCGCCTGGGCGTCCGTGTTCATCACGATGAAGTCGACGCCCTGCACGCCGCGGTTGATCATGTGCTGAACGGCATTGCCGCCAGCGCCGCCAACGCCGACCACCTTGATGATGGTGCCGTTGGTTTCGGTTTCCAGCATTTCGAATTCCATTGTTGCCTCCGTCAAGAAAATAAGACTACTCGGCCGTTATTCGGCAGGAGATCGGGCAACCCCCTGTCGCGCGCCAGCCGCCGGCACCGGCGCGAATTTCGATTCGGTTCATCCTCAGGACAACATCGGGCCGCCCCGCGTTTTCCTGGCCCCGTCAGGGGCAGGCTCGGCGTACCGAGCCGTGGGGTACTCAAAAATTGCTCAGGAACCATTCCTTCATCCGCGAGAAGATCTGCCCCGCGTTGCCGGACTGCACGGCGACCTTGCGGCCGCGCATGCGCTGCGCACTGCCTTCGACGAGCAGGCCCATCGCCGTCGAATAGCGCGGATTGCGCACCACGTCGGCGAGGCCGCCCGCGTATTCCGGCGCGCCGATGCGCACCGGTTTCAGGAAAATGTCCTCGCCGAGCTCGACCATGCCCGGCATCATCGAAGCCCCGCCGGTAATGACCACGCCGGAGCTCAGCAGTTCTTCGTAACCCGACTCGCGCACGACCTGCTGCACGAGCGAGAACAGTTCCTCGACGCGCGGCTCGATCACCGCCGCGAGCGCCTGGCGCGACAGCGTGCGCGGACCGCGTTCGCCGAGGCCCGGCACTTCGACCATCTCGTCCGGATCGGCGAGCGCCTGCTTGGCGATGCCGTAGCCGACCTTGATGTCTTCCGCGTCCGGCGTCGGCGTGCGCAGCGCCATCGCGATGTCGCTCGTGATCTGGTCGCCGGCGATCGGAATCACCGCGGTATGGCGAATCGCGCCTTCGGCGAAGATCGCGATGTCGGTCGTGCCGCCGCCGATGTCGACGAGCACCACGCCGAGATCCTTCTCGTCTTCCGTCAGCACGGCCAGCGACGACGCGAGCGGCTGCAGGATCAGGTCGTTCACTTCCAGCCCGCAGCGGCGCACGCACTTGACGATGTTCTGCGCGGCACTGACGGCGCCCGTCACGATGTGCACCTTCACCTCGAGGCGGATACCGCTCATCCCGATCGGCTCGCGCACGTCTTCCTGGCCGTCGATGATGAATTCCTGCGTGAGGATGTGCAGCACCTGCTGGTCGGTCGGGATGTTGATCGCCTTCGCGGTCTCGATCACGCGCGCGACGTCTGTCTGCGTGACTTCCTTGTCCTTGATCGCGACCATCCCGCTCGAGTTGAAGCTGCGGATATGGCTGCCGGCAATCCCCGTGAACACGTTGGTGATCTTGCAGTCGGCCATCAGCTCGGCTTCCTCGAGCGCGCGCTGGATCGACTGCACGGTGGCCTCGATGTTGACCACCACGCCCTTCTTCAGACCTTTCGATTCGCTCTGGCCGAGGCCGATGACCTCGTAATGGCCTTCGCCCTTCAGCTCGGCGACGATGGCCACCACCTTCGACGTGCCGATGTCGAGGGAAACCAGCAGATCCTTGTAGTCTTTGCTCATAAAGTGCTCTTGCGTGTGATCTCTCGTTACTTCTTGCGCTTGTCGGTATCGGTCAGGAACCGCATGCCTGCCGCACGAATCGCGAATCCGTTCGGATAACGCAGGTCCGCGTACTCGATGTCGTTGCCCCAACGCTCCGTGACAGCCGGCCACGCGGCGACGAGGCGCTGGCTCCGGTCATGCAGGGTCTCGCTGGTGCGCTCCTTGCCCAGTTCGACCTGCATGCCGTTCGACAGCTTCACCGTCCACGCATAGCGCGCCGACAGCGTCACTTCTTCCGGCGCCGCCTTCAGCGGCGCAAACCATTTCGCGAAGTCGCGATACCGCGTGACGACTTCCTTCGCACTGCCCTCCGGCCCGTCGAACGCCGGCATTTCCTGATCGAGTTCGCCCTGGTTCGCGGTGAACAGCTCGCCGTCGACGCTCACGAGCTGCGCGCTGCCCCAGGTCCCGAGCGGTTTGTACTCCTCGAGCGTGACAGCCAGCGCATTCGGCCACACCCGGCGCACGCTCGCGTGACGCACCCACGGCATCTGCTCGAACGCGGCCCGCGCCGAGTCGAGATCGACCGTGAAGAAATTGCCCTTCAGCCGGCCGACCACGCCCGCACGCACCGTCGGCGAGTTGATGTGCTCGGTGTCGCCGTCGATCCGGATCTCGCGCAACGCGAACGTCGGACGCTGGATCAGCCAGTAGCAGCCGGCCGCCGCCAACACGAGCAGCAGCAGCGCGTACAGCGCGCTGGCGGCAAGGTTGAGTTGGCGAACGTTGTTCCACATACGTCGTTCCGTTCCTGCGTCAGTCGTTGAGCGTAAGCGACAGCACCTTCACGACCAGCTCCGAATAGCTGATGCCGATCGAGCGCGCGGCCTTCGGCGGCAGCGAATGGTCGGTCATCCCGGGGGCCGTGTTCACTTCCAGGAAATACGCGTTGCCCGCGGCGTCGAGCATGAAATCCGCCCGCCCCCAGTCGGTGCAGCCGAGCACGTCGAACGCGCGGCGCGCGATGCGCTTCAGTTCGGCTTCCTGCTGCGCCGGCAGCCCGCAGGGAATCAGGTACTGCGTATCGTCGGCGACATACTTCGCGTGGTAGTCGTAGAACTCGCCCGCCGGCACGATCTTGATCAGCGGGAGATCGAGATCGCCGGCGATGCACGCGGTGTATTCGCCGCCGCCTTCGATGCTCTTCTCGACGATCACGATCTTGTCGTGCGTCGCGGCTTCCGACAGTGCGGCGGGCAACGCGTCGGCCGTCTTCACCTTCAGCACCGCGACGCTCGAGCCTTCGCTCGCCGGCTTCACGAACAGCGGCAGGCCGAGCTTCGCGACGATGTCCGTCGCGCGCGCCGCGTAGTCGTCGCCGCGCATCACCGTCTCGAACGGCGGCGTCGGCACGCCTGTTTGCTGCCACACGAGCTTCGTGCGGAACTTGTCGAGGCCGAGCGCCGAGCCGAGCACGCCGCTGCCCGTGTAGCGGATCCCGTAGAAATCGAGCGCGCCCTGGATCTGGCCGTTCTCGCCATAGCCGCCGTGCAGCGCGTTGAACGCGCGCACGAAGCCTTCATCCTTCAGCGCCGACAGCGGCCGCTCGGCCGGGTCGAACGGATGCGCGTCGATGCCCGCGTCGCGCAGGCCCTGCAGCACGAGGCGGCCCGAGGTGAGCGACACCTCGCGCTCGGCGGATTCGCCGCCGAACAACACTGCCACCTTGCCGAAACGTTTCGGATCGATCCCGCTCATGTCATGCCTTCTGTTGAATGTGTTGCACGAGCTTCGCCGGCACGCCGCCGATCGAACCCGCACCCATTGTGATCACCACGTCGCCGTTGCGCGCGACCCCCGCCAGTGCGTCCGGCACGCCGTCGACCGACGCGACGAATACCGGGTCGACCTTCCCCACCGCACGCAGCGCACGCGACAGCGCGTCGCCGTTGGCCGTCGCGATCGCCGCTTCGCCGGCGGCATAGACTTCCGTCAGCACCAGCGCGTCGACCGTCGACAGCACGTTGACGAAGTCGTCGAAACAGTCGCGCGTGCGCGTGTAGCGGTGCGGCTGGAACGCCAGCACGAGGCGGCGGCCCGGAAACGCGCCGCGCGCGGCGGCGACCGTCGCGGCCATCTCGACCGGGTGGTGGCCGTAATCGTCGATCAGCGTGTACTGGCCGCCGTCCGCGCTCGGCACCTCGCCGTAGCGCTGGAAGCGCCGGCCGACGCCGTTGAATTCCGCCAGCGCCAGCTGGATCGCGTCGTCCGACACGCCGAGATCGGTCGCGATCGCGATCGCCGCGAGCGCGTTCTGCACGTTGTGCAGGCCCGGCAGGTTCAGCACCACCGCGAGCGGCGCCCGGCCTTCGCGGATCACCGTAAAGTGCATGCGGCCGTCGCGCGCGTCGATGTCTTCCGCGCGCACCTGCGCATCCGGCGACAGGCCGTAGCGCACGACCGGCTTCGAGATGAACGGGATGATCTGCCGCACGTTCGGATCGTCGACGCACACGACCGCGCTGCCGTAGAACGGCAGGCGCTGCGTGAATTCGATGAACGCCTGCTTGAGCCGCGCGAAATCGTGGCCGTAGGTGTCCATGTGGTCGGCGTCGATGTTCGTGATGACTTCGATCACCGGATACAGGTTCAGGAACGACGCGTCCGACTCGTCGGCCTCGGCGACGATGAAGTCGCCCGTGCCGAGCCGCGCGTTCGCGCCGGCGCTGATCAGCCGGCCGCCGATCACGAAGGTCGGGTCGAGGCCGCCGGCTGCGAGCACGCTCGCGACGAGGCTCGTCGTCGTGGTCTTGCCGTGCGTGCCGGCAATCGCGATCCCCTGCTTCAGGCGCATCAGCTCCGCGAGCATCACCGCGCGCGGCACGATCGGCACACCCTGGTGCCGTGCGGCCAGTACTTCGGGATTGTCCGAGCGCACGGCCGTCGACACGACGACCGCGTTCGCACCCGCGATGTTCGCCGCGTCGTGGCCGATCGCGATCCGCGCGCCGAGCGCCTCGAGACGATCGGTCACCGCGTTGCGCGACAGGTCCGAGCCGCTGACCTCGTAGCCGAGGTTGACGAGCACTTCGGCGATGCCGCTCATGCCCGCGCCGCCGATCCCGACGAAATGAATCTGTTTGACGATGTGTTTCATGTCAGCCTCCGCCGGGCCGCCCCAAGGCGGCTGACCGCCCTCTTGGGTGACAGCAAACGAAGTGAGCTTGGGGGTTGTTTCATTTGATTTCTTCCAGGTTCGCGCCGGCCACCGTCGCGCAGATGCGCGCGACTTCGTCGGTGGCCTCGGGCTTGGCCAGCGAGCGCGAACGCTCCGCCATGTCCGCGAGCGAGGCACGCGACTGGCTGCGCAGCCAGTCGGCGAGCAACTCTGCCGACAGGTCGCGTTGTTGCACCAGCACCGCCGCACCCGCATCGGCGAGGAACGCGGCGTTGGTCGTCTGGTGATCGTCGACCGCGTACGGGAACGGCACGAACAGCGCCGCCACGCCCACCGCCGCGATCTCCGACACCGTCATCGCGCCGGAACGGCAGATCACGAGATCCGCCGCCGCGTACGCACTTGCCATGTCGTCGATGAACGGCACGAGCCGCACGGCGTCGCCGCCCGCGAAACCGGCCGCTTCGTAATTCGCCTTCAGCGCGTCGATGTGCTTCGCGCCGGCCTGGTGCACGACGCGCGGGCGCTCGCCCGGCGCCAGCAGCGCCAGCGCGCGCGGCACGACTTCGTTCAGTGCGGCCGCACCCAGGCTGCCGCCGACCACCAGCAGGTTCAGCGGGCCGCTGCGCGATGCATAGCGTGCTTGGGGCGTTTCCGTGCGCGCAAGTTCCGCGCGAATCGGGTTGCCGGTCCATTGCGCGTGCGGCAGTGCGCCGGGGAACGCGACGAGCACGCGCTTCGCGAATTTCGCGAGCACCTTGTTCGCGAGGCCGGCAATCGAATTCTGTTCGTGCAGCACGAGCGGACGGCCCGACAGCGCGGCCATCACGCCCGCCGGGAACGTGATGTAGCCGCCCATCCCGAGCACAACGTCGGGCCGCACGCGACGCAATGCGCCGAGGCTCTGCCAGCACGCGCGCAGCAGGTTGAACGGCAGCGTCAGCTTGGTCTTCAGGCCCTTGCCGCGCAGCCCGCCGAAGCGTACGTATTCCATCGGAATGCCGTGTTTCGGCACGAGCGTCGCTTCCATTCCGGCCGGATTGCCGAGCCATACGACGCGCCAGCCCGCCGCTTCCATCCGGTGCGCGACAGCGAGCCCCGGGAACACGTGGCCCCCGGTGCCGCCTGCCATCACCATCAGCGTGCGTCGCGACGCGGTCATACCTTCCCTCCGCGCATCAGCAAGAATGAATCGATGTTTTGGCTACGGCCGCTACGCTTGACTTCGCACGCTGCGCGCACGAAGTCAGCCTTCGCCGAAATCGCGTACTGACGCGGGGAGGTCATACCTTCCCTCCGCGCATCAGGACGCGATTTTCGTAATCGACCCGCAGCAGCACCGCGAGCGCGACGCAATTCAGCAGAATGCCCGAGCCGCCGTAGCTCACGAGCGGCAGCGTCAGGCCCTTGGTCGGCAGCAGGCCGAGGTTCACGCCCATGTTGATGAACGTCTGCGCACCGAACCAGATGCCGATGCCCTTCGCGGTCAGGCCCGCGAACGTGCGGTCGAGCGCGAGCGCCTGGCGGCCGATCTCGAATGCGCGGCGCACGATCCAGTAGAACAGCAGGATCACGACCAGCACGCCGACGAAACCGAGCTCCTCGCCGATCACCGCGAGGATGAAGTCGGTATGCGCTTCGGGCAGGTAGTTCAGCTTCTCGACGCTGCCGCCGAGACCGACGCCGAGCCACTCGCCGCGGCCGAACGCGATCAGCGAGTGCGTGAGCTGGTATGCCTTGCCTTGCGCGTAGCGTTCGTCCCACGGATCGAGATACGCGAAAATCCGCTCGCGGCGCCACGGCGAGAGCCACACGAGCATCGTGAACGTGCCGACCGCCGTCGCGACGAGCCCGCCGAACAGCTTGCCGTTCACGCCGCCGAGGAACAGCACGCCCATCGCGATCGCGGCGACCACCATGAACGCGCCCATGTCGGGCTCGAGCAGCAGCAGCGCGCCGACGAGACCGACCGCGAACGCCATCGGCAGGAAGCCCTTCGCGAAGCTCTGCATGTATTCCTGCTTGCGCACCGTGTAGTTCGCCGCGTAGATCGTCACCGCGAGCTTCATGATTTCCGACGGCTGCATGTTCGTGATGCCGAGCGGAATCCAGCGGCGCGCGCCGTTCACGCCCTTGCCGACGTGCGGAATCAGCACGATCACGAGCCCGACGAGTGCGATCAGGAAGAGATGCGGCGCGTACTTGTCCCACGTCGACACCGGTACGCGGAACGCGATCACCGCCGCGATGAACGCGACGCCGAGCGACACGCAATGACGCATCAGAAACGCGTAATCGTGATACGCCGCGTATTTCGGCGAATCGGGCATCGCGATCGACGCCGAATACACCATCACGACGCCGAGCCCGAGCAACGCGATCGCGACCCACAACAGCGAGTAGTCGAAGTCGAGCATCCGCGAGCGGCTCGGCCGCACGCCGTTGACGACGCTGGCGAGGCCGCCCGTCGCGGCGCGCGTGGCCGACGCAACGCGGCCGCCCGCGGCATTGCCGCCGGTGCCGCGCCGGTCGTTGAAACGGGAGACGAGGCGATCGGACCAGCTCATGTCGTCGCTCCTTTGTCGATGGCGATTTCGTCCACGGCCGCGCGGAACACGTCAGCGCGGTGTGCGTAGTTCCTGAACATGTCGAGGCTCGCGCACGCGGGCGACAGCAGCACCGCGTCGCCCGGCTCCGCGAACTCGGCCGCCGCATGCACCGCCGCCTCGAGCGTCGCGTGGTCGGCAAGCGGCACGCCCGTCTGGGCGAGCGTGTCGCGAATCGCCGGCGCATCGCGGCCGATCAGCATCACCGCGCGGCACCACCGCGCGACCGGCGCGACGAGCGGCGAGAAATCCTGCCCCTTGCCGTCGCCGCCCGCGATCAGCACGATCTTCTGCGCGAGTCCGTCGAGCGCGGCCACCGTCGCGCCGACGTTCGTTCCCTTGCTGTCGTCGACGTAGTCCACGTCGTCGATCGTCGCGATCACTTCGACGCGATGCGCTTCGCCGCGGTATTCGCGCAGCGCGTGCAGCAGCGGCGCTGCGGCCAAGTCGATCGCACGCGCGAGCGCGAACGCGGCCAGCGCGTTCGCCGCGTTGTGCAGCCCGCGGATGCGCAGCGCGTCGGCCGGCATCAGCCGCTTCTGCGCGATGTCGGGCGTATGCGCGCCGTCGCGCTTGCGCCGGCGGCTCGTCGTCTCGTCCGGCGCGTCGCGGTCGACCGCCTCGACCAGCCACGCGATGCCGTTGTCGCGCGACAGGCCATAGTCGCCCTCGTGCGCCGGTTCGTTCAGGCCGAACGTGACCGTGCGCGCCGCATCGGCAGCACCGGCGGCCGGCGCGAACTTCATCACGGCCGCATCGTCACGATTGAGCACGCGCGTGGTCGTCGCGCCGAAGATCCGGCCCTTCGCCGCGGCATACGCGTCGAAGCTGCCATGCCAGTCGAGGTGATCCTGCGTGATGTTGAGAATCGCGGCCGCGTCGGGCGCGAACGTGCTCGCCGTCTCGAGCTGGAAGCTCGACAGTTCGAGCACCCATACGTCGGGCAGGGCCGTCTCGTCGATCGCGCCCGCGAGCCGGTCGAGCATCGCCGGGCTGATGTTGCCGGCGACCGCGACCTTCTTGCCCGAACGCTGGCACAGCAGGCCCGTGAGGCTCGTCGTCGTGGTCTTGCCGTTGGTGCCGGTGATTGCGAGCACCTTCGGCTGGTAGCCGCTCGTGCCGAGCGCGCGCAGCGCCTGCGCGAAGAATTCGAGCTCGCCCCACACCGCGATCGCGCGCTCGTTCGCGGCCGCGATCAGCGCGGCGAGCGCCGGTTCGAGCGGCGACAGGCCCGGGCTCAGGCCGACGATCTCGACACCGCCATCGAGCAGCGCGGGCGTGAACGGCCCGCCGACGAACTCCGCATCGATGCCTTCGGCCTGCAGCGCGGCAAGGTTGGGCGGCGCCTCGCGGGTATCGGCAATACGCAGCCGGCACCCGTGCCTCGCGCACCATCGCGCGATCGCGAGGCCCGATTCCCCGAGCCCCAGTACGAGCACCATCGGCCGCTGCCGATCTCCAAACATCTCGCCAGACATCCTTTTACCTTTCCTTTACCGCAACTTGAGGGTGGACAGACCGAACAGGCACAGCATCAGCGTGATGATCCAGAAACGCACCACCACCTGCGTTTCCTTCCAGCCGGACAATTCGAAATGGTGATGCAGCGGCGCCATCTTCAGCAGGCGCCGCCCTTCGCCGTAACGCTTCTTCGTGTACTTGAACCACGACACCTGCAGCATCACCGACAAGGTTTCCGCGACGAAGATGCCACCCATGATGAACAGCACGATTTCCTGGCGCACGATCACCGCGACCGTGCCGAGCGCGCCGCCGAGCGCCAGCGCGCCGACGTCGCCCATGAACACCTGCGCGGGATGCGTGTTGTACCAGAGGAACGCGAGCCCTGCCCCGCCCATCGCGGAACAGAAGATCAGCAGTTCGCCCGCGCCCGGAATGTGCGGGAACAGCAGGTATTTCGAATAGACCGAGCTCCCCATCACGTAGGCGAACACGCCGAGCGACCCACCGACCAGCACGACCGGCATGATCACGAGGCCGTCGAGGCCGTCGGTGAGGTTCACCGCGTTGCTCGCGCCGACGATCACGAAGTAGGTCAGCACGATGAAGCCCCACACGCCCAGCGGGTAGCTGATCGACTTCAGGAACGGCAGCATCAGGTCGGCACGCGCGGGCAGCCCCATCGACAGGCCGCTGCGCACCCACGCCATGAACAGGTCGAACACGCGCACGTTGTTCGCCTCGGACACGCTGAATGCCAGGTAGACCGCCGCGAACAGCCCGATCACCGACTGCCAGAAATACTTTTCGCGCGACGACATCCCGCGCGGGTCCTTGTAGACGACCTTGCGATAGTCATCGACCCAGCCGATCACGCCGAAACCGAACGTGACGAGCATCACGATCCAGATGAAACGGTTCGTCAGATCGCCCCACAGCAGCGTCGCGACCGCGATGCCGATCAGGATCAGCACGCCGCCCATCGTCGGCGTGCCGGACTTCACGAGGTGGCTCTGCGGGCCGTCCTTGCGCACGGCCTGCCCGACCTTCATTTGCGTCAGCTTGCGAATCACCCACGGTCCGCACACGAGCCCGATCCCGAGCGCGGTGATGGTAGCCATCACCGCACGGAACGTCAGGTACGTGAACAAGCGCAAAAAGCTTGCGTCTCCTTGCAGCCATTGCGCCAGCGCCAGCAGCATGCTTCCTTCCTTCTACTCAGTGTGCGGCGGGCACGGTGCCCGCTGCGGGTTGGTTCGTCAGCGCGTCGACCACGCGCTCCATCTTCATGTACCGCGAGCCCTTCACGAGCACCGTCGCCTGCGCGCCGTAGCCCGCCGCGAGCAGCGCCGCCACCAGCGCGCCGACATCGCCGAAATGGCGTGCCGTGTCGCCGTATGCCATGCACGCGTCGCGCGACGCGTCGCCGAGCGCAAACAGCGCATCGATGCCGCGCTCGCGCGCATACGCGCCGATCTCGCGGTGGAATGCCGGGCCTTCGTCGCCGACCTCGCCCATGTCGCCGATCACCAGCACGCGCGGCGCCGGTTGCGCGGCCAGCACGTCGATCGCCGCGCGCATCGAGTCCGGGTTCGCGTTGTAGGTGTCATCGACGACCGTCGCGCCCGCGAGGCTGCCGACGTCCGCCTGCCGGACCTGCAGACGACCCTTGACCGGCTCGAACGATTCGAGGCCCTGCTTGATCGCGGCCAGCTCGATGCCGGCCGCGAGCGCCGCCGCCGCCGCGGCCAATGCGTTGCGTGCGTTGTGCTCGCCGAGCGCGCGCAGCCGCACCGTCACCGCGCCCGACGGCGTGTCGATCGCAAGCTCGCCGCCGTGCAGACGGCCCGTGACCTGCGCTTCGACCTGCCGTTCGGCATCGTGCAGCGCGAAATCGACGATCGGGTTGCCGGTCGCCGCGACGCGCCAGATACCCGCGTACGCATCGTCGGCCGGGAACACCGCTACGCCGTCCGGCGTCAGCGCGTGGATCACGGCCGCGTGCTCGAGCGCAACGGCTTCGACCGTCGCCATGAATTCCTGGTGCTCGCGCTGCGCGTTGTTGACGAGCGCGACGGTCGGCGCGGTGAGGCGCGCGAGGACTTCGGTTTCGCCCGGGTGGTTCATGCCGATCTCGATCACCGCGAGACGATGCGCGGCCGACAGGCGCAGCAGCGTCAGCGGCAGGCCGACATCGTTGTTCAGGTTGCCGGCCGTCGCCAGTCGCGCGTCGGCGCCGACTGCCGCCGCGAAGATCGACGCGATCATTTCCTTGACGGTCGTCTTGCCGTTGCTGCCCGTCACCGCGACGAGCGGCACCGCGAAGCGCTTGCGCCAGCCGTGCGCGAGCGCGCCGAGCGCGGCACGCGTTTCACCGCCCTCGACGACCGGTATCGCGAGACCCGCCGGCACGTGCGCGACGAGGGCCGCGGCAGCGCCACGCGCGGCCACGTCGCCAAGGAAGTCGTGCGCGTCGAAGCGGTCGCCCTTCAGCGCGACGAACAAGTCGCCCGGGCCGGCCGTGCGGCTGTCCGTCGACACGCGCTCGAACGTCGTGTCCGGATCGCCGTGGACAGTGGCGCCGGGAATCAGGCGGGCGGCTTCGCCGAGACTGAGCATCGTCATTCGCCGCCTCCCTTGCCGTGCGTCGCGCGTGCCGCGAGCGCGAGCCGTGCGTGATCCTGATCGGAGAATGCGCGCTTCTTGCCCATGATTTCCTGCGTCGCCTCGTGACCCTTGCCGGCCAGCACGACGACATCCTCGCGGGCGGCGCCGCGCACGGCCTGCAGGATCGCGCTTGCGCGATCCTCGATACGGCGCGCGTGATCGGGCGCCGTCATGCCCGCGATGACCTGGTCGATGATGCGCTGCGGATCTTCGCTGCGCGGGTTGTCGCTCGTGACGACGACTTCGTCCGCGAGCCGCTCGGCGATCGCGCCCATCAGCGGGCGCTTCGTCGCATCGCGATCGCCGCCGCAGCCGAACATGCACACGAGCCGGCCGCCGCGCGCGGCCGCGATCGGGCGCAATGCGTCGAGCGTCTTCTCGAGTGCATCGGGCGTATGCGCATAGTCGATCACGACCAGCGGTTCGTCGTTCTGCAGCCGGCCGCCCAGGCGCTGCATGCGGCCATTGACGGACTCGAGCCGTGCGATCTCCGCGACCGCCGCGTCGAACGGCACGTCGGCCGCGAGCAGCGAGCCGAGCACCGCGAGCAGGTTGCTGACGTTGAACGCGCCGAGCGTGCCGACCTCGACGTGCGCGTCGCCCCACGACGAACGCAGGCGAAACGCCGTGCCCGTGGCGGTGGCGCGCACGTCGAGCGCGACCAGCTCGCGATCGGCGTCGGGCGCTTGCGCGTCGCCGATCCCGTATGCGATCGTGCGCACGCGGCCGGCCAGCTTCTCGAGCAGGCGGCGGCCGGCTGCGTCGTCGCGATTGACGACCGCCGCGCGCAGGCCGCGCCACGCGAACAGCTTCGCCTTCGCGGCTTCGTACGCGTCGAACGTGCCGTGATAGTCGAGGTGATCCTGGGTGAGATTCGTGAAAACGGCGATGTCGAATGCTGTGCCGTTCACGCGGCCCTGATGCAGCGCATGCGACGACACTTCCATCGCGACGGCCTTCGCGCCCGCTTCGTTCAGCTGCGCGAGGCTGCGCTGCAGCTGCGGCGCGTCCGGCGTCGTGAAGCCGGTCGGTACCAGATGCCCTTGCATGCCGCTGCCGAGCGTGCCGATCACCGCGCACGGCTGGTGCAGCGCCGTCAGCGCGGCGGCGATCCATTGCGTGCACGACGTCTTGCCGTTCGTGCCGGTCACGCCGATCGCGAGGAGGCTGTCGCTCGGGTCGCCGTACCAGCCGCTGGCAATCTCGCCGGCCAGTTGGTCGAGCGCCGGCACAGCGAGTGCGACGGGCACGGGCGGCGCGGCCGCGAGGCCTTCCGGCTGATACAGCACGGCGGCCGCGCCACGGGCGACGGCATCGGCAATGAAGGCGCGATTGTCCGCCCCGTCGACCGCATAGCCGAGAAACACGTCGCCGGCCTGCAGGCTGCGCGTGTCGGCATGCAGTTGCGCCGCGGGGGCCACATGCTGGCGCAGCCACGCAAGCGCGGCTGCGATCTGCTGATGCGCCGGATGGGAACTGCGAGCGGCGCTCATCGAACAACTCCTGGTGAATTACGTGTCGTGCTGGATACGATCATATGCTTCGCACCACTGCCCGCGGCGAGCTTTTGCGGACCCGGCTTGGCAGGCGCGCCCGGCGCGTCGGCGGATACGACCAGCTGCTTGATCGGCATGTTCGGCGGCACGTTCAGCGCGCGCATCGTATCGCCGGCGATCGCCGAAAATACGGGGCCCGACACCTGTCCGCCGAAGTGGCTGCCGGCGGTCGGTTCGTCGACCGACACCGCAACGACGATGCGCGGATTCGGCATCGGCGCCATCCCGACGAACGACGCGCGGTACTTGCGCGTGTAGCCGTGGCCTTCATGCTTGTACGCGGTACCGCTCTTGCCGCCGACGCGATAGCCGGGCACCGCTGCGTCCGGCGACGTACCGCCCGGCGCGACCACGGTCTCGAGCATCGTGCGCACTTCGCGCGCGGTGGTCGGCGTGAAGACCTGCGTGCCGGTGATCTGCTGGTTGGGGTCGGTCTTGAAAATGGTGACCGGCATCATCTCGCCGTCGTGCGCGATCGCGGTGTACGCGCGCGCCAGCTGGAACAGCGACACCGACAAGCCGTAGCCATACGACATCGTCGCCTGCTCGATGCGGCGCCAGCTCTTCCACGGACGCAGGCGGCCGGCCGCGGCGCCGGGGAAGCCGACCTTCGGCGCCTGGCCGAGGCCGATACTCGTATACATATTCCACATTTCCTCGGGCCGCATCGTCATCGCGATCTTCGTCGCGCCGATGTTGCTCGACTTCTGGATCACGCCGCCGACGGTCAGCGTGCCGAAGCCCGCATCGTCGGTGATCGGCGCGCCGTCGAGCACGAAGTGGCCGTTGCCCGTCTCGACGAGCGTGTTCGGCGTCACGCGATGCAGGTCGAGCGCGAGCGACACCGTGAACGGCTTCATGATCGAGCCCGGCTCGAACACGTCGGTGAGGATCCGGTTGCGCAGCTGCTCGCCCGTCAGGCGCGTACGGTCGTTCGGGTTGTAGGTCGGATAGTTGACCAGCGCGAGCACCTCGCCGGTGCGCACGTCGACGACCATCGCCGCGCCGGCCTTCGCCTTGAACTTCTCGACGGCGGCCTTCAGGTTCGCATAGGCGATGTACTGGATCTTGCTGTCGATCGACAGGCCGACGTCCGTCCCGTTGTGCGGGGGAATCTGTTCGGCGACGTCCTCGACGATGTGCCCCAGCCGGTCCTTGATCACGCGGCGCACGCCGGACGTGCCGGACAGCATCTTCTGGTCGCCGAGCTCGACGCCTTCCTGACCTTCGTCCTCGACGTTCGTGAAGCCGATCAGGTGCGCGGTGATCTCGCCTTCCGGATAAAAGCGCTTGTACTCGTTGCGCTGATAGATACCGGGGATATCGAGCGCGGCGACCTTGTCCGCGACGTCGATCGGCACCTGCCGCTTCACGTAGACGAAACCCTTGTCTTCCGACAGCTTCACGCGCAGTTCCTTCGGCGTCATGCCGAGGAGCTTGCCGAGCTGGTTGATCTTGTCCGCGCCGAGATCGTCCGGCACGGCGTCCGGAATCGCCCAGATCGCGCGCACGGGCAGACTCGTCGCGAGCACGAGCCCGTTACGGTCGAGGATCTTGCCGCGCGTGGCGGGCAGCTCGAGCGTGCGCTGATAGCGGCTTTCGCCCTGCTTCTGATAGAAGGCGTTGCCGGGCCCCTGGATCCAGAACGCCCGCGCGGCGAGCGCGACGAACGCCATGAACAGCATGAACACGACGAGTTTCGAGCGCCACATCGGCAGGTGCACGCCGAGCACGGGGCTCGACGAAAATTTCACGTCCTGGCGCTTTTGCGACGGCTTCATCGCGCGCCTCCGTGGCCCTTGGCGGCCGCGTCGGCCGACGCGGGAATCGGCGCGTCGATCGCCTTCACGGCGCCCGGCGGCAGCGTCAGGTATTGGGTGCGGCCCGTCGTGATCGGCTGCATCTTCAGCGAATCGTTCGCGAGCTGCTCGATGCGCGATGTCTTCGACAGCGCGCTCTGCTGATATTGAAGCTGCGCATAGTCCTGCTGGAGTTGCCGCTCCTGCGATTGCGCGCGCTGCAGCTGGATGAAGATCTGGCGCTGCTGGTTCGTCGAGTTGACGACCGACAGCGCGCAGCCCATCACGATGATCAGCAGGAAGATATTGAAGCGGCTCATGGCGTGACGCGCTCCGCGATGCGCATCACGGCCGACCGGGCGCGCGGATTCGCGACGACTTCCGCTTCGCTCGGGAATTGACGGCTGATTATCTTGAGCGGCGGGCTCGGGAGGTCGACGGCACGGATCGGCAGGCGACGATCGACCGCGGGCGCACTCGCGTGCGCCTGCATGAATCGCTTGACGATCCGGTCCTCGAGTGAATGAAAGCTGATGACCACCAGCCGCCCCCCTTGATCCAGCAACGACAATGCCGCGTCTAGTACGACTTGCAGGTCCGCAAGCTCTTGATTGACGTGAATCCGTATAGCCTGAAAGGTGCGGGTTGCCGGATCCTTGCCCTTCTCACGGGTTTTGACGACGTGACCCACGATTTGGGCAAGCTCGCCCGTGGTGTCGAGAGGCCCAAGACGGTCGGACTCTGCCCGGCGAGCAACAAGCGCCTTTGCAATCTGAAAAGCAAACCGTTCTTCCCCATAATCCCGTATCACCTCCGTCAATTCCTGCACCGAAGCCCGCGCGAGCCACTCGGCCGCCGACTCCCCACGCGTCGGATCCATTCGCATGTCCAGCGGACCATCGGCGCGAAAGCTGAAGCCGCGCGCCGGATCGTCCACCTGCGGCGAAGACACGCCCAGGTCCAGCAACACACCCGACACCTTCTCGATACCGCGCGCCGCAAGCGCGTCGCGCATCGATGCAAAGCTGTCATGCACGATCGAGAAGCGCGCATCCTCGATGCGCTGCGCCGTCTCGATCGCCCTCGGATCCTTGTCGAACGCGATCAGCCGGCCGGCCTCCGCCAGCCGCGCGAGCACCGCGCGGCTATGACCGCCGCGCCCGAACGTGCCGTCGACATAAATGCCGTCCGGCCGCGTCACGAGCGACTCGACTGCCTCGTCCAACAGCACGGTCCGATGCTGCAATTCATTTCCCATCGCGGGCGTCTCCGTCACCGCAATCAGAACGTAAAGTTCTTCAGCGCATCGGGCATGCCCTGCGCCATCGCTGCCTGCTCCTTCGCGATGTAGGTCTGCGAATCCCACAGCTCGAAGTGACTACCCATTCCCAACAACATGACTTCCTTTTCCAGTCCGGCTGCCATCCGCAGCTCGGGCGATACGAGAATCCGGCCCGCGCTGTCGAGATCGACATCCATCGCGTTGCCGAGAAAAATCCGCCGCCACCAATGGGCGTCCATCGGCAGCGCGGCGATCTTGGCGCGGAATACTTCCCATTCGGGGCGCGGAAACAGCAACAGGCAGCCGTCCGGGTGCTTGGTCACAGTCACCCGTCCTTCTGCCTGTCCTTGCAGCGCTTCGCGATAGCGAGCCGGCACCGACATCCGCCCTTTCGCATCGAGCGTCAGCGCCGACGCCCCTTGGAACACTTTCCGCTCTCCCGTTCAAGGCACCGAAGCACCCGCCCAACGCTCAAGAATTTAGCCGGAATAGCCCGCCAAATCACACAAAAATACACTTTCTCACACTGTCTCCCACTTTAGAGGAAGGGTTTGGCACGGTCAAGGGAGCGGCCCGGTTTTTTGACGAATTTTGTTAGTTAGAACAAGGACTTACGCGCACATGCTCATGCCACCCCTCATTCCAAAAACCGTTATAAATGAATGGGCTAGGGCAGCTTGTGAAGGTGATACGTGAGAAAGGCGGGCCAGACTGGCGTGCGGACGGGACTTTCGGGGGCGGGAAAACGCGGAAAAAACGGGCGGTATCGGGATCGGCGGACCGGAGCGGCGTCGTGCGTCGCCCCGGCCCGGATTTCACAGATAGTACGCTGTGCTCGTCATGACTTTCGACGCGGCGCGCATCAGCATCCGCGCGGGCAGCGGCAGTTCGATCCCGCCGGCGTCGGTCGCGGCCTTGCCGTGCTTCACCTCGTCGAGCCGCATCTGCTCGACGATCGCGCGCGACGCCGTGTCGGTGGCCGGCAGCTCGGAAAGGTGCCCGTCGAGATGGCTCTCGACCTGGCGCTCCGTCTCCGCCATGAAGCCGAGGCTGACCTTGTCGCCCAGCGTGCCGGCCGCGACGCCGATCGCGAGCGCGCCGGCATACCACAGCGGGTTGAGCAGGCTCGGACGCGAATCGAGTTCCTTCAGCCGATGCGCGGTCCACGCGAGGTGGTCCTCCTCCTCGCGTGCGGCTTCCTCGAACATCGCCTTCGACGACGACGAGCGCGCGGTCAGCTTCTGCGCCTGATAAAGCGCCTGCGCACAGACCTCGCCGACGTGGTTCACGCGCATCAGTCCGGCGGCATGCGCGCGCTCCGCGGGCGTCAGCTCGCCGGCGGTCGGCTCCGTCGGCACCGGCACCGGGCGGCTCATCCGGCTAATGCCGGTCAGCGATCGCAAGCCGCGATCGAATTCGCTGATCAGTTCATCCAACACCATCCTGTTCTCCTGGCTGCGTGTGCCGTCGCGGGCGGCAAAGGCACGTGCTCCGCTGCGTAACCGACTTGATTATTCAGCGGAAATTGCGGTTAACCCGTGATTTTAACCATTGTTGCATAAAGGAAACATGGCGACCTTGAGCGACGGCATTTCGCTTTGTCCGAAAAATCGGTTTTGCTACATTACGTGCGACTTCTTGCGAAGTTGATGGGGCCCGTCAACACAACATAACTATCCGCCCCGCCAAAAAAATTCAGTGATTCTTGGAGATCCGTTAATGAAAAAGTCGCTTCTCGCGCTCGTCGCGCTGGGCGCGTTCGCTGGCGCAGCTCATGCGCAAAGCAGCGTGACGCTTTACGGCATCATCGATGAAGGTTTCATCTTCAACAACAACGCGAAGGGCGGCCATCTGTACGGTCTGTCGAGCGGCGTGATGCAAGGCAGCCGCTTCGGCCTGCGCGGCACCGAAGATCTGGGCAGCGGCCTGAAGGCGATCTTCGTGCTCGAGAACGGTTTTGACGTCAACTCCGGCAAGCTCGGCCAGGGCGGCCTGATGTTCGGCCGCCAGGCTTACGTCGGCCTGTCGAGCCAGTTCGGTACGGTCACGCTGGGTCGTCAGTACGACTCCGTCGTCGACTTCGTCGGCCCGCTCGAAGCCGGCGACCAGTGGGGTGGCTACATCGCCGCTCACCCGGGCGACCTCGACAACTTCAACAACGCGTACCGTGTGAACAACGCGGTCAAGTACACGAGCCCGACCTACGGCGGCTTCTCGTTCGGCGGCATGTACAGCTTCGGCGGTCAGGCCGGCCAGTTCTCGAAGAACCAGGTGTGGTCGCTCGGCGCCGGTTACAACAACGGCCCGCTGGTGTTGGGCGTCGGCTACTTGAACGCACGCACGCCGGCAAACTTCGGCGGCATGTTCAACACCGGCGCGTCGGCTGCAGCCACGGCCGTGTCGTCGCCGGTCTACGGCGCGTATGCGAACAGCGCGAACACGTACCAGGTGATCGGTGCGGGCGGTGCGTATACGTTCGGCGCGGCGACGATCGGCGCGACGTACTCGAACACGAAGTTCAAGGGCTTCTCGGTTGGTCCGTTCGTGAACCAGACCGCGACGTTCAACAACGGCGAAATCAACTTCAAGTATCAGCTGACCCCGGCGCTGATCGTCGGCGCCGCGTATGACTATACGCAAGGCAGCAAGATCGACGGCAACTCGGCAGCCAAGTACCACCAGGGCTCGCTGGGCGTCGACTACTTCCTGTCGAAGCGCACGGACGTCTACGTGATCGGCGTGTACCAGCATGCATCGGGCAACGCGCTCGATGCGGCAGGCAACGTCGTTCAGGCACATGCTTCGATCAACGGCCTCGACCCGTCGAGCACCAGCAACCAGGTCGCAGCCCGCGTCGGCATCCGTCACAAGTTCTGATCAGCTTGCCTGACAAGCCGCAGCATATTAAAGGCGCCTTCGGGCGCCTTTTTCTTTTGGGCGCCGGGAAGCGAAGCAGTGAACGGCACGGTCGCAGCACACCGCATTGACTGCAACGGGCCGTTCGCGGGCTTCATCGGCGCGCCGGCCTTGGCCGATTGCTCGCGGAATGCACCGAGCACCATCCGACGCGCTTGAGGCATTCCATCGGCTGAGACGCATCCGGTCGAACGCGCGCGCCGTTCCAGCGATTGCCGCATCGGTGCGCCGCAGCCGCGACGCCGGCATCACAAACAAAAAACCCGGCACAGGGCGGGCTCGTTGTTCGACTTCGGTGTTACGCGCGTCCGTCGCGCAATTCGCGCCGCAGGATCTTGCCGACGTTCGTCTTCGGCAGCTCCGTGCGGAACTCGACGAGTTTCGGCCGCTTGTAGCCGGTGAGCCGCTCCTTGCAGTACGCGAGGATGTCCTTGTCGGTAAGCGCCGGATCCTTCTTCACGACGAACAGCTTCACGGCTTCGCCCGAGTGCTCGTCCGGCACACCGACCGCCGCCACCTCGAACACGCCCGGGTGGGACGCCACCACGTCCTCGACCTCGTTCGGATACACGTTGAAGCCGGATACCAGGATCATGTCCTTCTTCCGGTCGACGATCTTCACGTAACCGCGCGCGTCCATCACGCCCACGTCGCCGGTCTTGAAGAAACCGTCCGGGAACATGACCTTCGCGGTTTCATCCGGACGGTTCCAGTAGCCGGCCATGACCTGCGGTCCGCGGATGCAGATTTCGCCCGGCTCGCCGAGCGCGACGTCGGCGCCGGCATCGTCGCGAATGGCAATCTCGGTCGATGGCAGCGGCAGGCCGATCGTTCCGCTGTACTCGGTCGCCGTCACGGGATTGCAGGTGGCAACCGGCGACGTTTCGGACAGGCCATACCCTTCGACGATCGCCGTCTGGGTCTTCTCATACCAGCGCTTCGCGACGCCTTCCTGGATCGCCATGCCGCCACCGTTGGCGATCGCGAGCTTCGACAGGTCGAGCTGGTTGAATTCGGGATGGTTCAGCAGCGCGTTGTACAGCGTGTTGACGGCCGGGATCGTCGAGATCTGGTAGCCCTTCAGCTCCTTGATCATGCCGCCGATGTCGCGCGGGTTCGGAATCAGGATACCCATGCCGCCGGTGCGCATCGTCAGGAACCCGCAGACCGTCAGCGCAAACACGTGATAGAGCGGCAGCGCGACGACCGTCACGAACTGCTTCACGTCGGGGTACTTCTCGTGCGCGGGATGGTGCCACGCGCCGGCCTGCAGCACGTTCGACACGATGTTCCGGTGCAGCAGCGTCGCGCCCTTCGCGACACCCGTCGTGCCGCCCGTGTACTGGAGGAACGCGACGTCGTCGGGGCCGAGCTTCTGCGGCTTGAAGGTCTGGCGCGCGCCTTCCGACAGCGCGGCCTTGAAGCGGGTGAACGACGGAAGCTGCCAGGCCGGCACCATCTTCTTCACGTTGCGCACGACGTAATTGACCAGCCAGCCCTTGATGCCCAGCAGGTCGCCCATCGACGCGACCACGACATGCTTGACTGCGGTATTGGCGATGACGGCCTGCAACGTCGACGCGAAGTTCTCGAGGATGACGATCGCCTCCGCGCCGCTGTCCTTCAGCTGATGTTCGAGCTCGCGCGGCGTATAGAGCGGGTTGACGTTGACGACGGTATAGCCCGCGCGCAGCACCGCGACGATCGCCACCGGATACTGCAGCACGTTCGGCATCATCAGCGCCACGCGCGCGCCGCGCGTCAGACCGCGCGACTGCAGCCACGCGCCGAACTGGCGCGACAGCGCATCGAGCTCGCCGTACGTGATGCTCTTGCCCATGCAGACGAACGCCTTGCGGTCGCGATACTGCCTGAAGCTTTCGTCGAGGAGATCCGGAATGGAAGGATACGGGGACGCGTCAATTTCGGCTGGAACGCCGGGTGGGTACGATTTCAGCCAAATTTTGTCCATACTCCGCGTCTCCTCACAGATTTTCGAATGGTCGTGCTAAAAGGCATCGTAGCGGCTCGCCGGTCCCGAGACAACAGGGTTAGATGCCCACTTCCAACTTGGGAATGATTTCGTCTGATCATATCGCGAATTTCGGTCAAATCCGCTCAACTTCGACGAGACAATCGTAAAACGTCGCCGAGTTGCCGAGATCGGTCAGCGCCTGGCTCGTCACTTCGTTCGCGTTGCGCCCATCCGCCGATAATTTCTTCCACCAGATCGACAGCCCGACGACGAGCCCTTCCCGCGCGCGATCGGTCACTCTCGCGACTGCTTGCATCGAGCCGCGGTCGTTGAAGATACGCACGACATCGCCCTCCCGGATGCCGCGCGCATCGGCGTCGGCGGGGTGCAAGTCGAGGTGCGGCTGGCGTTCCGTGCTGCGCAGGCTGTCCACGTTGACGAACGTGCTGTTCAGGAAGTGCCGGGCCGGCGGCGAAATCATTGCGAGCGGATAGCGGGCGGCGAGTTCGGGCGCGGCCTCCGCCGATTCGAACGGCGGCAGGTAATCGGGCACCGGGGCCATGCCCATCTGTTCGAGTCGCGCGCTATAGAACTCGCATTTGCCGGACGGCGTACGGAAGCCGCCATTCGCGAAAGGCGCGTCGGCCACCTTCAGCTTCAGCCAGCCGGCACGCTTCAGCGTATCCCAATTGCTGTCGAGCGCCGGGTCGTCCCAACGGAGCGCGGCCTGCGCGACCTCTTCATCGCTGTGGAAAAGCGCGGGCTCGTCGAGCCCCATGCTGCGGGCAATGCCACGAAAGATTTCGGTGTTCGGGCGCGCGTCGCCGACCGGCGGAATCGCCGGCAAATTCGCCATCACATAGGTGTGGCCGTACGACTTGTGGACGTCGAGATGCTCGAGCTGGGTCGTGGCCGGCAACACAATGTCGGCGAAATCGGCCGTATCGGTCTTGAAGTGCTCGAGAACGACCGTGAACAGATCTTCGCGCGCGAACCCCGCGGCCACTTTCGACGAGTCGGGGGCGACCGCGACCGGATTCGAATTGTAGACAATCACCGCTTCGACCTTCGGCCCGAAAGCGGCGTCGCCGGGATTCAGCAATGCGTCGCCGATCGTGTTCATGTTGATGATGCGCGGCAGCTTGTGCGGCCAGCCGGGCATCAGATCGGGGCGCAGCAGCGCCGCCTGATTGACCGGCGCCGATTCCGACGACGACAGCAGCAGGCCTCCTGCCCGGTCGCGCCACGCGCCCGTCAGCGCAGGCAGGCTCGCGACCGCGCGCACGGCATTGCCGCCGCCGCGGACGCGCTGCATGCCGTAATTGAGCCGGATCGCTGCCTTGCGGGTCGCACCGTAACGACGTGCGAGTTCGATCAGCTCCGACGCTTCGATGCCGCAGATCCGGGCGACACGTTCCGGCGGATAGGACAGGGCTCGCGCCTTAAGTGCATCGAAGCCGAGCGTATGACGCGCGATGTAGTCGTGATCGAGCAGATCTTCGGTAATCAGCACATGCATCATCCCGAGCGCGAACGCACCATCGGTGCCCGGTTTCAAAGCGATGTGCTGGTGACATTTCTCCGCCGTCAGCGAGCGGTACGGATCGATCGCAACCAGACGGGCGCCGCGACGCTTGGCTTCCTGCGCGCGGGTCCAGAAATGCAGGCTCGATGCGATGGGATTGGCGCCCCAGATCAGGATCAGCTCGCTTTCCTCGAAATGCTCGAGATGCATGCCGACGTTGCCGCCGTACGTATAGCGCAGCCCGGCCGCGCCGGCCGCGGAGCAAATTGCCCGCTCGAGCCGCGACGCGCCGAGTTTGTGGAAGAACCGCTGCGCAATGCCTTCGCCCTGCACGAGCCCCATCGTTCCCGCATAGCTGTACGGCATGATCGCCTCGGGCGCGCGGGCGGCGATTTCACCGAGGCGGCGACCAATCTCGTCGAGCGCTTCGCTCCAGCTGATCGGCGCGAAACGCCCTTCTCCCTTCGCACCGATGCGCTTGAGCGGAACGGTAAGACGGTCCGGATGATGAACGCGGTCCGCATATCGGCTGACTTTCGTACACAACACGCCTTGCGTGGGCGGATGGTCGGGATCGCCCGTGACCTTGATCGCCCGGCCGTTTTCGACGGTCACGCGCATTGCGCACGTGTCCGGACAATCGTGCGGGCATACAGCCCGAGCTATCTGAGTGGCGGCGTTCATCATTGCGGATGCAACTCGGTGAAGAGGATTCGCAAATTTTACGTGGACGGGCCGAATAAGACGTCGATTCGCACGAATTTCCCGTCTATTTTGGCGAAAAGCAGTAACGGAGGGATGGTGAATATCGACGGTGGACCGGCTTCGAACGGTCGGTGCGGCGGTACGGGTGTAGATGCAACCCTGATGCCGGCTTCACTGCGCCGACACGGATCGCAAGTTTGATCGGAGATAGAGACGAATAGGCCAGTGCACCGATCTGGATCCATCGCTCTTTTTCCGCCGCGCCAATGCAAAAACCCCCGCCTTTCGGGCGGGGGTTTCTGGCTTAGGGAGCCTGACGATTACCTACTTTCACACGGGAATCCGCACTATCATCGGCGTAGAGTCGTTTCACGGTCCTGTTCGGGATGGGAAGGGGTGGGACCGACTCGCTATGGTCATCAGGCAAAGGGGGTTGTCACGTTGCTTCGCAACGCGACCAATCTGGGAAGAAGCAGTAATTTTGAGTTGGGTTGTGAGCTGTATCTCACACGTACGCGGTACTTCAACCGTCGTACGTCGAGTGCCTTGCACTCGACGCTCGATGTCCGTAAGCGCTAAAGCGCTAACGGGCATCGAGACAGACTTGTTATAGGATCAAGCCTTACGGGCAATTAGTATCAGTTAGCTGAACGCATTACTGCGCTTACACACCTGA